>JALZHR010000183.1 GCA_030860665.1 Acidobacteriota bacterium | reverse complement strand
CCGATGAGCGCCGTTATCGCGCCGACGGGCAATTCGCGCGGCGCAATCGCCGTGCGCGCCACAGTGTCCGCCAGCATCACGAAAATCGCGCCGGTAAAAGCCGTCGCCGGAATCACCAGCCGGTTGTCGCTGCCGAGCAGCAGCCGGATGATGTGCGGCACGACCAGCCCGACGTAGCCGACCGAACCGCTCGATGCGACGGCGATGCCGACCAGCGCGCTCGCCGTCGCAAAAACAATCAGCCGCGTCCGCCCGACCTCGACGCCGAAATCGAAAGCGTCGCGCTCGCCGAGCATCATCAAATTTAAAGAGCGCGCCGTCGCCGTCAGGATTATCGTTCCCACGACGGCGGCGATAATCGCCAGATAAAACGAATTTTGCGTCGCCTGCGACAAATCGCCCAGAAGCCAGAACGTGAAGCTTCTGAGCCGCGTCGCGTCGAGCAAAGTCGTCAGCAGGACGATTATCGAAGACAAAAACGTGGTCACGATAACGCCCGCCAGAACCAGTCTTTCCGTGTTCATCCCGGCGCGGCTCTGCGCCATCTGATAAACCGCGAAAGTCGCCAGGCTCGCGCCTAAAAACGCGCAGACCGGGCGCGAAAAATCGAAACCGCCGAAAAAAATAAACGCGAACATCGTGCCCAGCGCCGCGCCGTTTGAAACGCCCAGCAGGTAAGGCTCAGCCAGCGGATTTCTGAGCAGCGACTGGAACGCCGCGCCCGCCGCCGCCAGACTCGCGCCCGTCGCCAAGCCGAGCAGCACGCGCGGCAGGCGAATGTCGAACAAAATCGCCTGCTGCCGCGCGTCCAAATCAAAGAACGAAAGCCGCTCGCTGCCGAGCGAAACCGCCAGAAAAAACGCCAGCAGAAGCAATAAAAACAATAAACCGCAGAGACGCAGAGACGCGGAGAAAGATTTATAAAAAAGTCTGCGCTCATCTGCGTTTATCTGTGGTTTCATTTTTCTAAAAACTCCGCGTCTGTGCGATAAAATCTATTTAAAACTTTCAGGATGCAAATCTCTCGCAATCAGCTCCAGAGCGTCGACGATGCGCGGACCGGGGCGCGAGAACAAATCGGCGTTGATTTTAAACACGCGGTTGTTTTTCATCGCCGGAGAATCTCTGAAAACCTCGTTCGGCTCGCGGTTGTCCTCGCTTTCCGACAAAATTATCGCTTCCGGCTCGAGCGCCAGCGCGGTTTCCTTGCTGAATCGCGGGTAAGCGGTCGCCGCATCAGCCGTCACGGAAACGCCGCCCGCGCGCCCGATGATTTCGGTTAGAAAAGATGCCCTGCCGATGGTGAAAAGCGGCTCTTTCGAGATTTGCACGAAGACTTTAACGTCCGTCGCGGTCGCGGTTCGCGCCTCGATGTCGGCGACGCGCCGCCGCAGTTCTTCAACCCTGCGGCGCGTTTCGTCTTCGGTTCCGAAAATTTCGCCGAGCTGATACAAATTGCGGTAAACGCCCTCCAAATCCGCCGGATTGGTGACGAAAACGTTAATGTTCTGCCGTTCCAGCGTTTCGGCAAAGGCTTCGATTTGCGAGGCGGTCGTGACGAAAACGATTTGCGGCTTGAGGGCGATAACCGCTTCCATATTCGGATTCATCGTATCGCCGATTTTCGCGATTTTTTCGGCTTCGGCGGGATAATTGCAATAGGTCGTCACGCCGACGAGACGATTGCCCGCGCCGACGGCGAAAATGTTTTCCGTCAGGTTCGGCGCAAGCGAGACGGCGCGCGCGATTTCGCGCGGAATCTTTATCTTTCGTCCCAAATCGTCCGTCACCTCGCGCGCGGGCGCGTCCGTTGCGGGATTTGATTTTTCGCTTTTGCAGGACAAAATGAAAGCGAGCAGGCAGACGAGCAGCAAAGCGCCCGCCAAAGCACGGCAGAAGCCCAAAGGCGCGAAATGAAACCGCAAATTTTTAACTGTATTTTCCAAAATAAAAAACCCTGCTTTCCCGTCCCGACCGAATATCAGTCAATCAAGACAAGCCAGCAGGATTTTTCACAAACGCAAAGGAGAAGAAACGACCCGGACAGCCTGAACGTCTTGACGCGAGACATTCGACGGCACAAAACTGCTGCGGGCAAGGTCTCCAGACTTAAAGGCTAAAGGCGAAGGGCTAAAGGCGAAATAAGCAACATCCGCAAAAGAGATGCTTTATTTATCCTTTATCCTTTATCCTTTATCCTTTCACTGTGGCGCGACCGTGCGAGATTTTCACTCGACTTCCCCTTCTTAGCTCGCTTTCTCTCAAACGGAAAGCGATAAACCCGAAGCGTTTTACGATGAAAAAGAACTTCAATCCGGCTCTCGGAGCACACGCGAATTTGCTGCGACGGATGAAAGGCAAGTTAACACGGACGGCGGCGCAATGTCAAAAAGGCGGGTTAGCTGTTAGCTGACAGCTAATAGCTATTAGCTGTCAGCCTTTGACATTTGAGATTCAAAATCCAATCCTGAGCCTGAATCTTAAATTCTGAAACGAATGCTAACAGCTAACCGCTAGTAGCTAACAGCTAACAGCCGACTTCATAAAAAGCTCTTGAAATCACAGGCGGTTACGGCTATTCTGAAATAAAGTATTTCCGGATTAATTCCCTTTTTAATTTTATGGCGCAATACGATAACGTAGTAGCGGTAATTTTGGGCGGCGGCGCGGGCACGCGGCTTTTTCCACTGACGCGCGAGCGTTCAAAACCGGCGGTTCCGCTCGGCGGAAAATATCGCCTGATTGACGTCCCCGTCTCGAACTGCATTAATTCCGGCGTGACGCAGATTTTTGTTTTGACGCAGTATAATTCGGCTTCTTTAAACCGGCACATCTCGCGGACGTATCGCTTTTCCAGCTTTTCGACCGGCTTTGTCGAGGTGCTCGCGGCGGAGCAGCGCAGCGACAGCCCCGATTGGTTTCAGGGCACGGCGGACGCGGTCAGGCAGACGCTGCCGCACGTCCGCGACTGGCGCATCGACACGCTTTTAATTTTGTCGGGCGATCATCTTTACCGGATGGATTACCGGAAATTTCTGCAAAGGCATTTCGATACGAAGGCGAACGTGACGATTTCCGTCATCCCGGCGCGCCGCGAAGACGCCGAGGGCTTCGGGCTGCTGAAAGCCGACGCCGCGGGAAGAATCCTCGAATTCAGCGAAAAACCGAAGGGCGAAGCGCTCGAAGCGATGCGCGTCGATACGACGAATTTCGGTCTGACGCCGGAAGAAGCGCAGACGCGCCCGTTTCTGGCTTCGATGGGGATTTACGTTTTCAACTACAATTATCTGGTCGAGCTGCTCAGCCGCGACCAGTCGTGGGTCGATTTCGGGCGCGAGATAATTCCCGCCGCGATTAAGGAAGCCAACGTGCAGGCGCATCTTTTCAAGGACTACTGGGAAGACATCGGAACGATTCGCGCCTTTTACGAGGCGAATCTGGATTTGGCGTCGCCTTTGCCGAAATTTAATTTCTTCAACACGGACGCGCCGATTTACACGCGCAGCCGGTATCTGCCGCCGTCGAAAGTTCACAACTGCGACATCGACAACTCGATGGTCAGCGAGGGCTGCATCCTGAACGGCGTTCACGCCCGCCGCTCGATTATCGGTTTGCGCAGCCGCATCGACAAGGGCGCAAAGCTGGAAAACGCCATCGTGATGGGCGCGGACTTTTTCGAGTCGTTCGAGGAAATGAAATCGAACATCGCGCGCGGCATCCCGCACATCGGCATCGGCGAAAACTCCGTCATCCGCCGCGCCATCATCGACAAAAACGCCCGCATCGGCAAAAACGTACAGTTAATCAACGCCCGCGGCATCGAAACCGGCGAGGACGCGAACGGCTGCTACTACATCCGCGAAGGCATCATCATCGTCCCGAAAAACGCGACCATTCGAGACGGCACGATTGTTTAGCGAATCGCGGAGACTTTTTGTGATATAAGAGCCGTTTTGATTACTTTTAAACTCGGCATTTATCCGGCGTTTTTTGATAAATTGCAGAAAATAAACCTTTTAAGCATTCCGTTAAATTAATCGTGCGGAATTGATTCGGTATAATACAAAGTTGGGTTGCTGCGCTAATCTAACAAACGTCGCTTATGAAAATTCTATTTTTATTTTTAATCTGTGTTTGCGGTTCTATTTCAAACGTAACTGCTCAGTCCGACATTAAGCTCGAAATCGGCGCAAAACTTCCGCGCAAGTATTTGTCGCTTGAGAAAGGCTTAATTGCTACTCACGCAAGCCAATTGCGCCCTTTTGTTGAAGTGACTATTGGAAATGTTGACTATCAAATTGCATTTGAGAAAAAGACGCGCAAGATTAAATATATTCATACTGACGACGAAGATTTTCGCACCGTTGGCGGTTTTAGTGTTGATTCTGAAATTACATTTACGCGAGAACAGCTTATTATTTTTCCATATTGGGAGATTCGCGCCCCAGCCGCTTCAGACGGTTGGTTTCCAGTTATCGGCTTTGATATTTCAATGCAAGGCAAAGAATTTATTGAAAAGCTGAAAGCTGGTGAAAAAGCGACAACTGAGATTAGTGGTTTTTCCAAAGGCAGCAATTGAAAGTGGACGCGCAACCCAACAAATCAATGGAGCGAAGGCGGAAACAGCTACTTTCTTATCAATGTTGTCTTTGAAACTTTGGCTTGCGTGCAGCCGGTTTCCGCCTCGCTCATCTCAATCGTTCGACGGCTTCCCCTGAGACTAAATAATTCAGTAATACAGAAGAAAATATGCGGCAATTACTACTATCAATTCTAGCGGCTTTGGCAATTCTTATTACCGGCAACCATTTGTGTTTTGCGCAAACCAGCCCGGTCGCCTCAACGCAAACCGGACAAATTCAAGGGAAGAAACTGGAAAAACTAAAAAGGCGAGTCGAAAAAATCGGGGTCGGCGGGAAGATTACGGTAGTAAAGCTCGGCGGACAGGATTTCTACGGTTCGGTCAGCAGTATCGAATCGGACGGCTTTCAGATTGTAGACGTCGATACGAAGCAAACCCACAGCTTCAAATATGCCGAGCTCAAAAAAATCCACCCGGGAGACGGCGAAAGAAATCTTATCACCGGAAAAAGAGCCAATCCGCGCCGGGGCTGGCTTTACGGTATTGCCATAATGGGAGCGTTGTTTACACTTGTCGCAGTAGGTTTATCGGACAAAGATTTCTGATTTCAGTGATTGTTTCAATATAACGCGCCGTCGAACAACTCAATGGACGCGAGGCGGAAACAGCTACTTTCATCAAACGCTGCCTTTTACTTTTGAGTTTGTCGCTAGCCGGTTTCTGCCCACATCATCTCAATCGTTACATCGAAAGCGCGCAAACACATCAGCCTGCTTTCCGAAAATCGTTGACTTTCCCTTTCCAAACCTTCTAAACTCACACTTACAGTTTTAACCGCCCTCGTAACGCAAAATTCAATCGTCATTATTAATCTTTGATTGTCTTACAGAAAAGCAAATAAAAGGAGAAAACTGTGAAAAAACGATTCGGCGCGGCGGTTTCCGTCGCTATTATTCTGGTCACGCTCTGCGCTTTTGTCGGCGATTTCGGCGCGGTCGGCTCACAAAGTTCCACGCTTTTAAACGAAGGCTTTGAAGCGGGCGGCAAAACGGCTTACGCCGCCGCCAATGTGACGCTCGGCTCGGGCAGCTGGTATCTCGAAGAAGCGTTGACCGGCAATACGACGAGCGACCGCAAAACCGGCTCCTGGTCGGCGCGCGTCCGCGAGCTAGGCAAAGTGCGGATGAATTTCAACCTGGCGAGCGCGGGAACGGTCAGCGTCCAGCACGCCAAATACGGCTCGGACGCCGGCAGCACTTGGGAGCTATGGCAATCGACCAACGGCGGTTCGACCTGGACGAAAGTGGGCTCGACCGTCACGACCGGCTCGACGACGCTTTCGACCGCGAGCTTTACGGTAAACAGCGCCGGCTCGATTCGCTTTGAAATCCGCAAAACTTCCGGCGGCGCAAACCGCATCAATATCGATAATATCGCCGTCTCGGCTTACGGCGGCTCGCCGACGCCGACACCGACTCCGACTCCAGCGCCTTCGACCAGCGTTCACCTGACGATGGGCAACCCGTCGGGCGCGGTCGCCGACGTGAATTTTCCGGCAAATTATCTGATGGAAAAACCGCAATACGCGCTGTCGTATCACCGCGACAACGGCACGCCGAACTGGGTTTCATGGCATCTCGACTCAAGCTGGCTCGGCTCCGCGCCGCGCCAGGACGATTTTCGCGCCGACACGAGCCTGCCTTCAGGCTGGTATCGCGTCACGGCGAGCGATTACACGAATTCCGGCTACGACCGCGGGCATATGTGCCCTTCGGCGGACAGAACGCTGACCGTCGCGGATAACTCTTCGACCTTTCTGATGACGAATATGATTCCGCAAGCGCCGGACAACAACCAGCAGACGTGGGCGAATCTGGAATCTTACTCGCGGACGCTGGCGGGCGGCGGCAACGAGCTTTATATCATCTCCGGCGGTCAGGGCACGGGCGGCTTTATCGCCGCCGGTCGAGTCGCCATTCCGGCTTACACGTGGAAAGTGATTATGGTTCTGCCGAGCGGGACAAGCGACGTCTCGCGCGTCACATCCTCGACCAGATTAATCGCCGTCTGGATGCCGAATCAAAACGGCATCAGCAGCGACTGGCGGGCGTTCCGGGTCAGCGTCGATTACGTCGAATCGATGACCGGCTACGACTTTTTCTCGAACGTTCCGGACGTCGTCGAATCGCAAATCGAATCGGTGATTGATAATCAATTAGTCGAAGACTGGGAAATGATGCCCGATAAAGCGGCGATTGAGGAAGCCTTAGCCGAATCGTCCGACGCGAAACCGGAAACCGACAGGAGATAAGAAAGTCGGGGAGTGGGGGAGAAAGGGAGTAGGGGAGAAAGATTGAGCATATTCAACCTTCTCCCCCACTCATCTATTCCCCGACTCTCCTACTTCTTTTGTTTCTTGCCGACGACGTAGCTGTCGCGCGCCTTGACGACCAAGCCGGGTTTGCCCGTCCGCACTTTGATTTTTCGCCGCTGTCCGGCTTTGCCTTCTTCTTTCGGATAATAGCCGAGACTGTAAAGCTGTCTGAGTTCGGACGCGATATTTGAAAAGGCGAGCGCGAGATTTGCCGTCGTATTGGCTTGATGGACTCTGCCGCCGGTGCGCGTCGCCAGCTCGCTCAGATACTCAGTCGCTTTTCGATAATCTTCAGCGGTCGTGCCCTGCCCGCCGGGCGTGCCGACGGTCGGGATGGGCAGAGGAAAAGGAAACGGCGACGGGTTCGGGTTGGTCGGCGGCAGCGGCAGCCCGGTCGGATTCGGCTGAGTGATTATCGGCTTGTTTTTAATCGCCTGCACGTCGTTGTAGGTGTCGTATTGAATCGGATAAATCAGCGCATCGAGCTCAAGCGCGCTGCTGGTGTTCTTCATCGCGTCGGCGCGGCGCGAAGTCGTATCGACGCCGTCGGTAAACAGCACAATCGCTTTGCGTCCCTGAATTTTCCGCAAGCGGTCGTTGATGACCATATCGACCGCTTCGTAGAGGCTCGTGCCGGATTCGATGCGCGAGCTGCGGATGGCGTTGTGTATCCGCTGGCGGTCGCTGGTCGCCTCGCACAAAACGTAAACCTGCTCGGAAAACGAGACGACGAGAACCTTGTCGTTCGGTCGCAGCTGGGCGGTAAATGCGATGGCGGCGTTCTGTATCTCGTTGATTTTAAAGCTGCTGGAAAGGCTCATATCCAAAACGAGGGCAACCGTGAAAGGCTGTTCCTCGTTGGAAAAATAAGCGATTTCCTGCTCGACCTCGTTTTCAAAAACCTTAAAATCTTCCTTTTTCAGCCCGCCGATAAACCTGTTGTTGCGGTCGGAAATACGCACGGGAATCGTCACCAGATTGGTATCGACGCTGATTACCTCGCCGTCCTCGACCGCCGCTTCACCGGCGTTTGTGGTCGTCGGCGCGGTTTGTTCTTCTCCGGTCGGCGTCGCCTGCGGTTTCGGCGTTTCGGCTGGCTTCGGCTCGCGCCTGTTGGCTTTGCCCGTGCCGTCGGTGGTATTAGTGGTCGCGCGCCGCGCC
>JALZHR010000179.1 GCA_030860665.1 Acidobacteriota bacterium | reverse complement strand
CGCCCGAAATGCGTCTTGTCGGCGAGCGCGAAGCGCGGGTTAAAATCGAAGGGCAAACTTTCGCGCAGGTCGATTACACGCTCGTTCCGCCGCGTCGCGGGCGTTACGAATTCGGTCAAACGGCAATTCGTTTTTTGTCTAAGCTCGGGCTGGTCTGGTGTCAGACGGCTCTGAACCGCGCCGAAGCGGTCAAGGTTTACCCGAATATCCGGCGCGCGCGGGAAATGGAATTGAAGGCGCTGGGCGCGCGGAGCTTTCTGGCGATTCAGCGCAAAGCGGTTCGCCGGGGCGAAGGGCGCGAGTTCGAGTCGATGCGCGATTACGTGCGCGGCGACGAGCTGCGGCATATTTCGTGGACGGCGACGGCGCGGCGCGCGAAACTGACGACGCGGCAGTATCAAATCGAGCGCGACCAGACGATAATCATCGCGCTCGACGCCGGACGCCTGATGACCGGGCGCATCGGCGACGAGACGAAATTCGACACGGCGATTCACGCCTCGCTGGCGCTGATGTCGGCGGCGGCGCGCGGCGGCGACAACTGCGGCTTGATGGTTTTCGGACGCCGCATCAAGAAATACCTGCCGCCGAAAAAAGGCGTCGAGCATATCGACGCCGTTCTCGAAGCCCTGCACGACCTCGAACCCGAACTGATTGAGCCGTCCTACGCGCGCGCCTTTCAATTCGTCGCGGCGAACCTGAAAAAACGCACTTTCGTCGTGATTCTGACCGATTTGGTCGATAAGGAAAGCTCGAAAGAGCTGCTCAACTCGCTCAAGCTGCTGCGCCCGCGCCATCTGCCCCTAGTCGTCACCATCGGCGACCGCGATTTGAACGCGACGGTCAGCCGCGTTCCGGCGGATTTAAAGGAAGTCTTCGTCCAGTCGGCGGCGGAAGAAATCATCCACCAGCGCGAAGCCGCCCTGCGGATGGTCGAATCCCTCGGCGGTCTCGCCCTCGACGTCACGACCAATTCCCTCGCGCCGCGCCTTCTGGAAACTTACCTAAGGGTCAAGGAAAGAGGTTTGCTTTAAAAATCTAAAGGGCTTTTCACGAAAGCTTTATTCTTCAAAACGTGTGTATAGATTTGCGTTGTTCGCACGTCTTTATGTCCGAGCAGTTGTTGGACTGTGCGAATGTCATAATGATTTTCAAGCAGATGCGTCGCGAAACTGTGGCGAAACGTGTGACAGCTCGCATGTTTATCAATCTCAAGTTTTCGCAAGGCTCTTTTGACCGCTTCCTGAATCGTGCTTTCCGCCTTATGATGCCGCCGGATTTTGCCGTCTTCGCGCGTCGGCGAAAGTTTAGTCGAAGGAAAAACATATTGCCAGGCAAATTTTTTATCGGCGTTCGGATACTTGCGATTAAGCGCGTATGGCAGCCAAACCGAGCCGTAGCCTTTCGACAAATCCTCTTCGTGCAAGATTTTCACTCGTTTCAAATGCCTTTCCAAATCTTCGCGGACGATAGACGGCAGCAAGCTCACGCGGTCTTTTTCGCCTTTACCGTCGCGGACAGTTATTTGCTCGGTTTCAAAATCAACGTCTTTAACGCGCAACCGTAAAGCTTCCGTTATTCTCAATCCGCTGCCGTAGAGCAAACTGACTACAAGGCGCGTCGCGCCTTCGAGTTCGGCAATAATGGCTTTGGCTTCTGCGGGACTGAAAACGGCGGGCAAGCGCTGCGGTCGTTTAGCGCGGAGAACGCCTTCGATAATCGGCAAATCAATCTGCAAAACGTGTTTATAAAGAAACAAAAGCGCATTGAAAGCGACATTTTGAGTTGAAGCCGCAACGTTTTTTTCAACCGCCAGATGCGTTAAATAATCTCTGATTTCATTAACACCCATTTCCGCCGGATGCTTTTTGTCATGAAACAAAATATATTCACGAATATAGCTAATATAGGCTCGTTCGGTTTTATAACTTAGATGACGCAAACGCATCAAATTTCTGACTTGGTCAAGCAATTTCGGTTTTTGCATAAATTTAGTAAAAGCAGAATTTAAGGCTTGATAATACTCAGAATTTGCTTTATTATCAACGGCGCTGGTGTTAATCAATAGTTGGGCAGTTTCTCGCTTCGGCGGAACAATCGAAAATCAATGGCATTTATTCAAGAATTTCCGTTGTCAGTAATTGAAAAGTTGGATTATTACGTTTATTTGCTGATTGACTCTGAAAACAAGCAAGTCTTCTATGTCGGCAAAGGCACGGGCAATCGCATCTTTGCTCACATTAACGCCGCGCTAACGGACGCATTGCCGAGCGACAAACTTGATAAAATCAGAATGATTCGCGCAAGTGGTCTTGAAGTTACGC
>JALZHR010000156.1 GCA_030860665.1 Acidobacteriota bacterium | reverse complement strand
ACTCTTCACTTTTCGTTATTCACTTTTCACTTTTTTGAGCCTGTCAATTTTCTTTTGTGTTTTCTTCTTCTATCGTGAGCCCGGCGGCTAAGTTGTTTTTTTTCAATGCTCGCGCATTGCGCTGCAGCCCTGAAATCTTCGTCCGCTTCATCGCGCTGCGGCGGAAACGCTCGGCGTATTTTTCCGGCGAGAGATTTAAAATCTCGTCCAGATCGGCGGAAACATTGCCCGCGCGCGGCTCGAATCTTTTCTCTTCGGTCGGCTTTTCAAAACGATTCCACGGGCAGACGTCCTGACAAATATCGCAGCCGTAAAGCCAGCCGTTTAGATTTTTTTCAATTTCTGCGGGAAGTTCAGGGGAACGAAGTTCGATAGTAGCGTAAGACAAACAGGCGCGCGAGTCAACCTGATACGGCGCGACGATTGCGCCCGTCGGGCAGGCGTCCAGACAAGCCGTGCAGCTTCCGCAATGGTCGGATTCGGTCGGCGCGTCGTATTCAAGTTCGAGATTCAGTAAAATTTCGCCCAGAAAAACCCACGAGCCGTATTCTTTAGTAATCAGATTCGAGTGTTTGCCGATCCAGCCGAGACCGGCGCGCGCCGCCCAGGCTTTGTCCATCACGGGCGCGGTATCGACGCAGATTTTGCCTTCGGCTGCCGCGTTTTCGGATTTTATCCACGCCAGCAGCTCTCTTAATTTGTCCTTGACGACGTCGTGATAATCGTCGCCCCAGGCGTAGCGCGAGACTTTTCCCGTCGCCGCCGCTTTGTCTTGCTCGTCGTGCTCGTGCGGCGTGAAGTAATTTAAAGCGAGGGCGACGACGGATTTCGCTGCGGGGAAAATCAGCTTCGGGTCGGTGCGCTTTTCCGGCTCGCGCTCCAGCCAGCGCATCTCGCCGTGAAAATCTTTTCCGAGCCATTTTTGCAAATATCCGGCTTCGCGCGTGAGAGCTTCGGCGCGGGCGAAGCCGATTTTGTGAAACCCGATTTCAAGGGCTTTTCGCCTGATTCTTTCGGTGAATGAGGAAGTCATACGGAAAGATTAACATAAAGATTTTCACGGCAGAAAGAACCGATTAACCGGACGGGCAGGACGCGTTGTTTATCCGGCGAGAGCCTATCAAAGAAAGCATTTTACCCGTGTCCGTTTTAGATATGAATTTAAATAATGATACCGATAAGAACTTAGAATTGGACTAATCGCTGAGTTAATCGTATCTTAGTATTGACGATAAGATTAAGCTAAAGGGTAAGGAATCGAATTATCTATGAAAAACCAATCCAGACAGTGCCTGTGCGAAGCCAAAGGTGTAACGTTTATCAGCAGCTACGCCTATTGCGAAAAGTGCCGCAAGCAGCTTCCGGCTCAGAAATCGAGCGGCGCTATAATCGAGCCGAACGGCGCGCCGATACAGGAAATCTCCGAAAAAAGCGGCGTCTATAAAGAGCGCCGCGTCGGTTTCGGAATTTATTAAAAGACATTCCGGCAGAAAACGTGAGAAACCTGATTTCGCGCCAGCCGCATCGCGCCGTCCTTAAATATAAAAGCCTATCTCCGCCGCAGCGGGCGACGGAGATAGGCTTTTTCTTCGGATGCGAATCTGATACCTAAACCGTAAGTCTGCTGCAATTTAAAGCGGTTTTGCCAAAAATCGCACCGTCTCCGCTAGCCAATTCCCGAATTTTTCTTTATCATATTAAGTCTAACTAACCCTTAGTTTTATTTTTTCATTCCTAAAATTGGTTTATCCGGCTAGCCTTCACCGCTTATTTTGCCAGTTTGCGTGAACAAAGTGAAACTAAATTTCAACCCAAAGTATTAAAAGGAGCCTGTTGTTATGTATACCCCCCGAAACTACAAAGTAGTTTTGCTGCTCGTCGCATTTATCGCGTTTTCCGGTCTGGCAGTCTCAGCCCAGCAGTTGGTCTGGTCTGAGAATGTTCAGGACAAATCCTATATTGCAACCGACAAAGCCGTCGCCAGAGAATCGTTTCCCAAAGAATTCAGACTGTTTAATCTGAATATCGTGCCGCTGCGCGAACAATTATTTTCTATCGTGGGCGATGATGCCCGCCAGCAGTCGACGATTATTTCCCTGCCCAATGCACGCGGCAGCGTCGAGCTGTTCGAGGTGTTTGAAGCCTCGAATTTCGAGCCTGATTTACAAGCGCAGTTTCCCGAGATTCGCGCCTTTTCCGGAAGAGGCATCACGGATAGATATGCGACTTTGAAATTAAGCATTTCGCCGCAGGGAATTCAAACGATGGTTTTCAGAACCGATACGGAAAATGAATTTATCGAACCCTATTCTAAAGACCACACTGTTTATGCCGTATTCAAAACTCAAAGAGAAAAAGGCGGGCTGCCGTGGGCTTGTTCGACGGAAGAAAGAGATTTCTTTTCCTCCTGGAAATCTGACCTTCCTTCTTCGAGAGACATCCTTAGCCTCGACGCGCCTGTCAGCAATACCGGTCAATTAAAGACGATGCGTCTGGCGCAGTCCTGTAACGGCGAGTATTCCAACTATTTCGGGGCGACTAACGCTTCGCAGGTAGCATTGGTTTTGGCTGCTTTTAACGCGACTCTGACCCGCGCAAACGGGGTTTATGAAAAAGACCTGGCAATCCACCTCAACCTGATCGCCAGCACGACTAATGTTATCTATTACGATCCGGCGACCGACCCTTACACGACGCTCAGTGCGTGGAACGGGCAGTTGCAGACGACTTTGACCGCAAATATCGGAGAGGCGAATTATGACATCGGTCATATGTTCGGCGCTTCGGGCGGCGGCGGAAACGCGGGCTGTATCGGCTGCGTCTGCGTTGACGGGTCGAAAGGAAGAGGCATCACTTCGCCCGCCGACGCGATACCGCAGGGCGATAATTTCGATATCGATTATGTAGTCCACGAAGTCGGACATCAAATGGGCGCTAATCATACCTTCTCGCACTCGCTCGAAGGCTCCGGCAACAATAAAGAAGTCGGCTCGGGAATCACCATTATGGGTTATGCGGGAATCACCACCAGAGACGTCGCGCCGCACTCGATTGATATTTTTCACGCGACTTCAATCCAGCAGATTCAGAATAATATGGCTAACAAGCCCTGCCCGGTTACCACGGTGATGACCGAGAACCACGCGCCCGTCGTTGCGCCGGTCAGCAATTACACGATTCCTATCACTACTCCGTTCGCTCTCACCGGTTCGGCGACCGATGCCGAGAACGACCCGATAACTTATACCTGGGAGCAAAACGACAACGCGACCACATCGGGAGCCAACAGCGTTGCGTCTCCAACCAAACTGACCGGTCCGAACTGGTTAACTTTTCCCGCGACGACTTCGCCGACGAGAACTTTCCCGAGATTATCGACGATTCTCGCCGGTTTAGCCGTCACGCCTCCGCTGCCGGGCGGCGATGCGGGCGCGAATATCGAAGCCTTAAGCTCTGTTTCCAGAACCTTAAACTTCCGGTTAACCGTCAGGGACAATCGCCCTTACGTTCCGTCATCGACCATCGGACAAACCCAGTTTACCGATATGACCGTGACGGTCACGAACACCGCCGGACCGTTCAAGGTTACCGCTCAGGATTCGTCACCGACGAGCTGGCAGGCTGGAAGCCAGCAAACCGTAACCTGGGACGTAGCTAATACGAATCTTCCGCCGGTCGGCACGGCTAATGTTAACATCCTGCTTTCGACCGACGGCGGACAAACCTTCCAGACCGTCCTGGCGAACACGGCTAATGACGGCAGCGAGCAAATCACCGTCCCGAATCTGCCGACGACGACGGCGAGGCTCAAGGTCGAAGCGGTCGGTAATATTTACTTTGACATCTCCAATGCCAATTTCACTATTATCGCCGCTCCGGTATCGAGCGCCATCGTCGCCGGGCGCGTCACGAGGTCTAACGGGCAGGGCGTGAGCAACGCCATCGTCTCGCTCGTCGACGGCGGCGTCGGCGGTCGGCGCTTCGCGATTACCAATCCGTTCGGCTACTACACGTTCGAGAACGTCCCGACCGGCACGAGCTACACGGTCGCGGTCGTCTCCAGGCTCTACACGTTTACGCCGCAGACCGTTCAGGTCAACGGCGACCTGAACAACGTGAATTTTGTGGCGAATGAACAGTAACGCCTGAATCCACAGGCATAAACCGAAAAGGCGGTCTGCTGCTTCCGGCAGACCGCCTTTTTTGATGCCCGAAATCCCGGTTTAATGTTTTTATCAAGCACTAGCCGGAGATTGATTATCCTGTTTTTCCGAGATTGATAAAGGTCCTTTCCTCAATCCGTTTAACCACAAAGCAAGATTTTCCCGCCCTTCCGACCAGACCAGCAAAACGGCGAGCGTGCCGTAAATCGGTAAATGCCCGATCAATTCCGTCCAGTTAAAAATCGTTAAGGTCAGGTTAATCGGAATCCAGGCGATAAGGATGATTTCACGCGGGAAAATGCCGAACAGAATCCATAAGCCGACCAGCAGCTCGACGGCTCC
>JALZHR010000172.1 GCA_030860665.1 Acidobacteriota bacterium | reverse complement strand
CAGCGAAACCTTTGCTTTTGCCGGATCACGCCGCGTTTCTGCGCCGAATGAGGAAATCATTCAGGAAGCCCCCACTCCGCCTTCGCTTGAAGAAGAAAACCAAAATGCAAACACGGGGGCGGCGAGTCCGACGCCCGCGATCTCTCCATCGCCAAACGCGCCGATTTTGACGTTTCGCACCGAGCAGATTTATCTGTGCAATGCGGACGGCGGCGATTTGAAGCCGATTACGCAAAACGAAGGCTTGATTTATTTTTATTTCGCGTGGTCGCCGGACAGCTCCGCGCTGGCGACGCTGGCGGCGACGATGCGGGAATGGCAGTTCGGGCAGATGCAGGCTGACCAGCGAATGGAAATATTTACGCCGTCCGGCAGACCGCGGCTGGTCGAGAAAACCGGAAGAATCCGGCTGCTGGACGATAATGTGACCAAAGTGCAGCCCGTCTGGTCGCCGGATTCGGCGAAAGTGGCGGTCGCCTTCAATCTGGACGTGCGCGTTTACGACGCCATCGGCGACGCGCCGACGCAAGCCGCGATTCCGCTCAGAAATCCGCTGCTGCTTTCCTCGCAGAAATACGACAACGATTTGCGCGCCAAAGAGCAGGGCGCAAACGGCGCGCCGGCGGCAAACACGAACACGGAAGCCAGCGCGCTGCCGGATGAAAGTATGCTGGTGTCGTTTAATCCGATTACCGAGCTTGAATGGACTGAACCGGCGATGCTTTATTTGCAGACCGGATATATCCGGGAAATGAGAAACACGGCGGACAGCGCGCGCAGCTACCTGCGCTGGCATCGGCTGATTTTCAGCCCGCAGCCGATAGCTCTGTAAGATACGCGAAAAAGGAAAACAGGATGATTTATAACAGTGTCGCAGACATTTTTAAACAAATCGACGAGACCAGAGAAAGATTAGTCGCAGCAGTTTCAAATTTATCCGAAGCCGAAGAAAACTTTCGCCCGGCGGAAGATTCGTGGACGGTGAAGGAACTGACCGAGCATCTGGCGAAAACCGAAGCCAGCATTATTCCGCTCGTTTTCCGCCTGTTAAAACAAGCCGAAGCCGACGGCGCGGCAACGGCAACGCCGTCCGACGGTACGATAAATCCGCCGATTTCGCTCGCCGAAGTATATGAAAAATCCAAAGCCGCGCGCTTTCAAGCGCCGGAGATGATTCGACCGGATGGCTCGACGAGCATTTCCGAATCGCTGGCAAAACTGGCGGAATCGCGCGAAACGATTCGCGGCGTGCGCCCGCGTCTGGAAGCCGTCGATTTATCGAAAACCGCTTTCCCGCATCGCGCCTTCGGCAATCTGAATCTTTATCAATGGCTGGCTTTTATCGGTCTGCACGAAACGCGACACCTCGAACAAATCGAGAAAATTCTGGCGGAGGCTCGCGAATCTAATTAAACCGGCAATTTGCCACCGAAAAAACTTTCTACTAAACTATTTCCTGTTTGCCCTTGTAGCTCAATGGTTAGAGCAGCGGACTCAAACACGGGAAACCTAAGTTGGAAAATACGGTTTCAAAAAATGGGTTGCTGATTTGTTGTTCTAAAAAACAGCATTTTAGTAGAATCCGTCAAATTCGGGGAAGCCTAAATGCCGAAAGGCACACGGTAATCCCGAGCCAAGCCGGTCGAAAAACCGGAAGGTGTAGAGACTTAACGGCGGACTCGTAAAGAGAAGAGAAAGTCCAGACCACAAACCGAAAGGGCGGCGAAAGCCGTAGCTGGCAGGCATAATCCGTTGGCTGTAGGTTCGAATCCTACCGAGGGCATATCCTTCAAATAAATAAAGCACTGCAATTATTTAAGTTATTGCAGTGCTTTATTTTATTGAAATCAATTATAAACAGATTATAAGGAGAAACGAGCTGAAACGGAAAAATTTAGACTTTGTTTGGAATCAAAATAAAATTTGATTTTTTCAGTAGAATTCTTCGACTCTTCGAGCGTAGCTTTTAGTTTAGACATTGCTTCTTCCATTTCTAATAATGTATTGTGTTTCATTCCAGCTAATACTCTTAATTCATCTTTACCTGAGTCAGTAAATAAGTCTGAATGCGCAATTCTTGTAGCTAATTCATTATCTTCAAGAGTAATAAATCCTTTTTGCTTACCTTTATTAATAAAATTGATGATAGATTTAGCATCTCCAAATGGGTTATATAAGTCTACACATAAGTTTGCAAATGATATTGGCTTATTCAGCGCTTTTTGCAAATTGAAATAAGCAGTAATAAAACTCAAATACATCCAAATCTCAACAAAAAAAATCGGGTTTTGGTTTTTGGCTAAAAAAATGAAATAAAAGCCAACTGCAAAAATAAAAGAAAGAAATGAAAGGAGAAATCTCGTAATTACAGGGGTAAACTCAGTTACAAGCTCTAATATAAAATAATGCGTATCTCGCTTCCTTATTATTTCTATTTTCTCAAAATATTTAACCTTTTTATCAAGTCTCACTAAAAACGCATTTTTACTTCGATTTGAATTCCAATCCTTCAATCTAGGAAACAGACTGAAATATAAATTCAGCATACTAAGCGGAACAATTAGTAAAGAAAGAGCCGCAAGTACAGGTTTTACAATTTCCCAAATATAAAAAAGGTATTCCATATTTTTCAACATAAAGAAAATAGCTCAAATAGCCAAATTTTCTAGCAATATATTTTGCGTCTATATGCGCTTCCTGCATCGCGCAATCAATCTTGTCTGAATTTTGCGGAAAAATGAGCGGATAAATGCCGAACGTTTTGAACCTCTGAGTTTGAGGCACAGTCCATAACTGTCGCGTTTCTGTCTTAATCGCAAAAAATAAAAAATTTGCCGTCCGTTATTACAGAATAAAATTTTTGGAGGAATTTACGAGTGCCGGATAGTTTTAAACATAATGTTTCTTTATTGGGCGGCGGGCAGGCGACGAAAAAGCAGTGTTGGTATGCTTCGTTCAGAATGGTTACGAAATTGAGCGGTGCGGCGGTCAAAGATAAATTGATTGGCGGCGGCATCAATTTTGACGATGCGATGGCGAACGGTCTGCTCGATACGGATTACCAGAAAGCCGCCAACGCTCTGGATTTGGAAGTATGGTCGGGCGAGCTGTTCAAGAAAGCTCCCGGGTTTTTCGACGTGGGGTTAACGGACGGCGCGGAAGCCTTTATTGAATTGTTGAAGGTCGGACCTTTGTGGGTTTCGCGCTTTATCGAACAGGGCAGTTATCACGCGGTCGTCGCCACCGGCTATAACGACAACGGAAAAGGCTATATCATCTTCAACAATCCGTATCCGGGTCCGGACAACGCGATTGAAGACTCGACGATGCCCGCCAACGTTTTCGTCAAACACATTACCAGCGCCAGAGGCTCGGTGATGCGAAAGAAATAGAAAAAAATCTATTTTCAGCGCGGATAAATTATCGGAGCGAATTTTCGAGACAAAAAAAGCCCGCCTTTTCAGACGGGCTTTAAGCTATTCTGTATTAAACATCGGAGGAGAAAATTCCGTATATTCACATATAATCACGCCGCCCGCAGCGAAAAGTTCCAAAAAAAATCGCATTTTCTTTTCGCGCCCGAAAATTATTCAAAAAAGGGCGCTTAGCGTGTTTCCCACTGCGACAGGCTGGCGATGACCGCCGCCAGTTCGGCGGGTTCGACCGGCTTCGGCACGTGCGTCTGAAAACCGGCGGAGAGCGCCTGCATCCGGTCTTCGATTCTGGTGTAAGCCGTCAGCGCGATAGCCGGAACAGGTTTTTGCCCCGCAGCTTTCTCCATCAGGCGAACCTTTCGGATTAAATCGTAGCCGTCTTCTTCCGGCATCCCGACGTCGCTGACCAGCACGTGCGGGTCAAATTCTTTCAGCACCTCCAGGGCTTCCGCCGCCGACGACGCCGCGCGCACCTCAGCCTGACATTGATTGAGCACAAAGG
>JALZHR010000151.1 GCA_030860665.1 Acidobacteriota bacterium | reverse complement strand
GTTTCAGATTGTAGGTCAGGTTGTCGAGCATCTGCGATTTGAGCAGCTCGATTTCTTCCTGTTTGAACGTGGGATTCAAAACGACGTCAGCCATAATCTCCATCGCCGGGTCGAGCTTGTCGCTCATCGCCGTGACGGTGACGCTCGAACTGTTCCAGCCCGCGCCAGCGTTAATCGAGCCGCCGAGAAATTCCATCTCTTCGGCGATTTGCGTCGCGGTGCGCCTGCTCGTTCCCTTCGTCAAAAGCTCGGCGGTCATATTCGCCAAGCCAGCTTTCGTCATTCCCTCGCTCTGCGCGCCGCTTCTGACCAAAAGCTGAACCGTGACGAGCGGCACGCCGCGACGCTCGACGACGGCGACCGTCAAGCCGTTCGGCAGCTTTCTTTCCTGCACGGCGGGAATCTGAACCGGGCGCGGCTGACAGGGCGCGGGCGGCGTTTCCTGCGCGAAAACATTTATCGAAAAGCTAACCGCGAAGACGCAGAGGCACAGAAAAAAGAGCAGGAATTTACTAACGGCGCGGCGGGCGGCGTTCTTTGAAAAATCTCTATGTCTCTGCGTCCCTGCGGTGAATAATTTGTTTTTCATTATTTATTGTCTCCTTCGTTCCGGTAATAAATCACGACGCGGTTTTTATCGGTGAAATATTTTTTCATCACTCGCTGCACATCGTCGGCGGTGACGGCTTGCAGCTTTTGAATGTCGGAATTGACCGCTTTCGGGTCGCCTTCGTAAGCGACGGCGCGCTCGATGGCGATGGCTTTTCCGTCGTTGGTTTCCAGTTCCTGCACCTTTCGCGTAATCAATTGATTTTTCGCTTTTTCGAGTTCCTTGGCGGAAACCGGGGCGTTCTGAATTTTCTGCAATTCGGCGAGCAGAGATTTTTCCAGCGCTTCGGGCGTGTTGCCTTCCGAGGCAATCGCGTAAAAATAAAGTAAGCCTCTATCGACTCGGATGTCGCCCGTGAAAGCCGCTTCCTGCGCAATCTGCTGGCGGTAAACCAGTTCCTGATAAAGCCGCGAGCTTTCGCCGCCGGACAAAATCAATTCGGCGACGCGCAGAGCCGGAACGTCCTCGCTTTTCGACGGCGGCGCGAGATAAGTTATGGCGACCGCCGGGAAAGGCACGTTCGGCGCGGTCTGCATATAGCGTTTTTCCTCGGTGCGCTCCGGCTCGATTGCCGTCACGCGCGGAATCGCTCCGTCCGGTCTTTTAATTCTGCCGAAATATTTGTCCGTCCACGCCTTGAGCTGTTTCTGGTTGAAATCGCCGACGACAATCAGATAGGCGTTGTCCGGGCGATAAAACGTCTGGTAAAACTGGCGCGCGTCGGCGGGCGTCGCGGCGCTCAATTCGTCGAGATTGCCGATGCCCGGGCGCTTATACGGGTGCGTCGTAAACGAGAGCTTTTCCAGGTATTGACCGAACAGCATCCCGTAGGGATTCGCCAGGATTCGCTGGCGGAATTCTTCTTTCACCACGTCGCGCTCGGAGACGAAATTCGTCTCGTCCACGTTCAGATTAATCATCCGGTCGGCTTCCGCCCAGAGCAGCGTTTCCAGATGATTGGACGGCACGACTTCGTAATAATTCGTAAAATCGTCCCACGTCGAGGCGTTGTTGAAGCCGCCGACGTCCTCGGTCAGCCGGTCCATTTTCTCGTTCGGCATATTCTTCGTGGATTTGAACATCATATGCTCGAACATATGCGCAAAGCCCGAGCGTCCCTGCGGGTCATCCTTCGAGCCGACGTTATACCAGACGTGAATGGAGACGGTCGGGCTGGTGTTGTCCTGCACGCTGACCACCTTTAAACCGTTCTTCAAGGTTCGCTGCCTGATTTTGAGCGGCTCGATTTTCGTCTGGGCGAAAGCCTGCTGCTGCTGCTGCTGGCTCAAGCCGAGAACGAAAACGAGCATCGTTAAAATTGCCGAAAGTTTTCGCATAAATTTTCCTTTTTAAAAAAGTCTGAATGTGATTGTTTATTCGCCTGCCTGTTGATACGCAGAAAACGTCAGACGGGTTTTAGATGCCGGAATCAATTTGACGGGTTTAATGATTTCGTTTCGGGCGGCGAAGACGGCATTTTATCTTCGCCGCCCGGTTGTTTTAGAACAGACGGTTTTGTTCGTCCTCGAATTTTTCAGGCGCGGCTTGCAATCAAATTGCGCAGAATCGCGGGCAGGTTCGGCGACTGCAAATCCGCCGCGCTCAGATTCGTTCTCGCGTAGCTTTCGTCCATCCCGAACATCTCGCCGAAAAACCCGCCGCGCCGGTCAACCTGAAAAATCACCTCGATGCCGTTTTGATTCGGGCGCAGGTAAGCCTCAAGCTCGTCCAGCCGACCGCGAAATTCGCCCGTCGGGCGAAACTCGAATTCCTGCACGAACGGGTAACGCCCGCCGAGGCGCGGCGCGTATTCGCAATCGACCTTATAAAGCTGAAAACCGAGACGCTGGACGGCGTTAATTACACGCTCGGTAAACGGGTGCGGCGCGACCTGAATCTGGTCGGTGTCGTTCGGGTCGAAAATCGCGCTCGTTTCCAGAGTCGTCTCCAGATAGACTTTCTGCCAGCCGAGCGTGGTGACGGGCGTTTCAAACGGAATCTGGATGGCGAACGGGATTGATTTCTGTTCGTTTGCGCCGATGTTAAAGCGGTCGAACAGCTTATGCCGCGCCAGCTCGCAGCTTTCCGTCGATTCGTAATCGTCGCCTTGTTTTTTCTTGTATTCGGTCATCACGCGCAGGTGCAGCTCGTCTATCGTCGTCGCCTCGCTCGCGCCCGTTATGAAAACGTCGCCTTCCAGAACGCCGCCCTGCGTAACGGACGGATTGCGCAGGCGCGCGTCAACCTTTGCATTGCCGAAGCCTATTTTTTTGAAGAGTGATTTAAACATATTTTTCTTTCCTGTCTACCGTTACTGATAATCGTAGAAACCTTTTCCGGTTTTGCGCCCGAGCCATCCGGCGTCGACCATTTTGACCAGCAGCGGGCACGGGCGATATTTCGGGTCGCCCAAGCCTTCGTGCATCACGCGCAAAATGGCGAGACAAACGTCCAAGCCGATAAAATCCGCCAGCGTCAAAGGTCCCATCGGGTGATTCATCCCGAGCTTCATAATTCCGTCGATGCTCTCTTTGGTCGCCACGCCCTCGTAAAG
>JALZHR010000143.1 GCA_030860665.1 Acidobacteriota bacterium | reverse complement strand
GACCGAAGCCGTCCCTTTTTTCATTACGACGATGCCGCCCGCGTGATTCGCCAGATTCGCGCTTTCGCTAAAGCTCAAGCCCGAAGCCAGCGCCAGCGAGTAAACGGCGATAACCGTATCGCCCGCACCGGTCACGTCGACCGGCTCTTTTGAGCCGACCGCTTCCAGGTGCAGCGGTTTCCGGTCTTTTTCAATCAGCAGCATTCCCTTGTTGCCGCAGGTGACGAGCAGCGATTCGTAGCCGAGCTTTTCGCGCAGCCCGACGCAGGCGTCCGCCAGCCGCGCCGTTTCCGTAAACTTTTCGCCGAGGATTTGCTCGGCTTCTTCCTGATTCGGCGTCGCGGACGTGCCGCCGGAAATCTCCTGCAAACGGTAGCGCGAATCGACGAGCAGCGGGATTTTCTTATCCTTTGCAATGCCGCTCGCCAGTGCGGCGATTTCCGAAGTCGCGACGCCGTAATTGTAATCGGAAATGATAATCGCGTCGGCGTTTTCGCTGGCGGCGAGAAGGTTTTCCTTTAGTTTTTCGGTTAATCCGGCATCGAGCTTATCCTTGTTTTCATAATCGATGCGAATGACCTGCTGGCGCGCGGCGTAATGCTGGCTGGCGAGAACGCGGACTTTTGTCGTCGTCTGAACCTTTTCGGAAGCGGCGATAAAAGCGCAGTTGACATGGGCTTTTTGCAGGCTTTCGAGCAGCGCTTCGCCGTTGCGGTCTTTCCCGATTAGCCCGACCAGACAGGCGTTGCCGCCCAATCCGGCGACGTTTACCGCAGCGTTTGCCGCGCCGCCCGCGAGAGTGTCGGTCTGCTCGTGCTCAAGGATGAAAACGGGCGCTTCGCGCGAGATGCGCGCAATCTTGCCGGAGAGAAACTGGTCGGCGACCAAATCTCCGACAATCACGATTTTTTTTCGGGAAAATTCCTGGCAGATTGTGTCTGCGATGGTTTTTGACATTCGATTCCGGTCTGCTTCTTCTTGCTGCTGCCGCTGCCGGTTAAGAAATAAATTACTACAACTCAAAAAGATAAACAAAAAGGTTGAAGACCGCTGTTTGAGTCTTCAACCTTTTGCTTTGACCGATTGGCGAAAAATTAGTGCGTGTCGTAGCTGGCGACCGGAAAGTCGTTCGCAGTTCCCCATTGAACGCCGACGAATCCGCCGTCCGAGCTGCGCAAGCTGTAAAAATAGCCGTTAGTGTCGCGCCAGACGGCGATGTCGGTTTTGCCGTCGCCGTCGTAATCAGCCTGCGCGTTTAAATCCGTGCCGGTGATGCCGAACGAATAAACCAGAACCTGTCCGGTCGTGCTCAGGTTGATAAACCAGAAAAGATTTGAATTCGGCGTCGAGCCTTCGCGGACGACCGCCAAATCGGTTTTGCCGTCGCCGTCGTAATCGCCCGGCACGACCAAATCGCTGCTGAACCCGTAAGGCGCGGAGCGCAGGCTGCCCGTCTGGCTCTGGAGAATATAGAAAACTCCCTGGCTGGTCGGCGTCGAGCCGGGACGCTGCACGGCGAGGTCGAATTTCAGGTCGCCGTCGTAATCGCCCGGCGCGGTAAAGTCGGTCGCCAGCCCGAACTGGTGCGCGCTGAAGCTGCCCGTCTGGCTGTTGATTCTATACCAGAACATCTGACCGTTTGAGCGACGCACGACCGCCAAATCGGTTCTTCCGTCCCCGTCGTAATCTCTCGCAATCGGCTCGTCGCCGGTTGAGCCGAACTGCGCGGCGGAGAAAGTATTGTTCGAGCTGTTCAGCCGATACCAGTAGCCGTCGGTGTCGCGCCAGACGGCGATATCGCCGCGGTTGTCGCCGTCGAAATCGCCCGGCGTCGGATAGTCCGTGTTCGAGACGCCGAATTGCTGAGCGGTAAATCCGCCCGTGCTTTTCAGCGTAAACCACGTATTGCTGCTCGGACGAAACACGGTGTAATCGGCTTTGCCGTCATTGTCGGTATCCAATGCTTTGCGCAGCGAAATCTGAGCGGAAACCGTTGCCGCCAAAAACAGAATGCAGACAAACAAAACACCGAATTTGCCGCTAATGGTCAAAAAGTTTTTCATTGCGTTAATCCTTTTCTTTCTTACTTACTTCTCTTGGAAATTCTCCAACGGGGTCGAGGGCGCCCGCGCCGTAAAGGCTCGGAATCATAAATATACTACCGAAAACCTCGCAATTGCAAGATAATCGCGCCCGAAAATCCTGATTTTCAGATTAAATGACTATTTCCGGAATTTCCCGAATTACGAAACTTAGACGCGCGATTTCGTCAAAAAGTTTGTATCCGCCTAAAAATAGTCGGCGGAAAGCACGACTTTTTCGCTGCTTTCCGTCGCCGTTCAGGGGCGCGTCGCCCTTTTCTCTATCCGTACAGTGCCGCGCGGCGCGTTAAAAAGACGGTTTCTGGCAAATCCGTTTTCGTTTTTCGCCCGCAATTATTGAGCCTGCATCGAGTTGGCGGGAATCTTCATAGTCGAGTTTCCCCAGCCGAAAGCCGCAAATCCTAAATTGCTGCGCTGAATGTAGAAGACGCCCGATTCATTCGCGTTTTGGTTCGGACGCCAGACGCCGAAGTCCGTGATAAAGTCGCCGTCATAATCGCCCGGCACGGGCAAATCGCCCGGCGCGCCGAACTGGAAGGCTTTGAAAGCGCCGTCGATGCTGCGTATCCAATACCAGGTTCCGTCGGTTGCGCGCCAGACGGCGAAATCCGTCTTCAAGTCGCCGTCGTAATCGTTCGGCAGGATTTTATCCGTCGCCGAATTGCCGAAGGTCGCGGTCATCAGGCTGCCGTTCGAGCTTCGGTGAACGATAAACGTATTGGCGGGCGAGCCTCCGCTCGGACGATAAACGGCGAAATCCGTTTTCAAATCGCCGTCGTAGTCGCCGCGCAGCGGAATGTCGGTTTCGTTGCCGAACTGGAGCGCGCGAAAGCCGGTAAACGAGCCGAGAATATACCAGACGAGTTTTCCGCTCTCTTTTCTGGTAACGGCGAAATCAGTTCTGCCGTCGCCGTCGAAATCCTGAGAAATCCTCGGGTCGTCGCCGTTTGCGCCGAATTGAACAGCCTGAAACGTGTTGTTCGAGCTGCGCAGAAAATAGAAGCTTCCGGTCGTATTGCGCCAGACCGCGATGTCGGTTCTGCCGTCGCCGTCGTAATCGGAGGCGACCGGAATGTCGTCGGCAAACAGCCCGAAGTTAGACGCCGCGTAACCGCCGGAGGTGCGCATATTGTGCCAAATCATCGAGCCGTTGGAATTCTGAATCGCCGAAAAATCGGTTCGGTTATCGCCGTCGAAATCCAGAATGGCGCGAGCCGGAAGAAACGGCGTGCCTTGTCTGACAATCACGTTCTGGTCGCCGATGGAAATGATGCCGATACGATACAGGTCAGGAAGGTTTGTCCCTTGAACGGTGTAGTTAACCGTCCCGTTTCCGCTGCCCACGTTCGACGAAGTTATCGTAAGCCAGCTTGCATTGCTTTTAACCGAGTAATCGCAATTCGCGGGCGCGGTCACGGTTACGGTTCCGTTTCCGCCCTGATAGCTGAATCTGACGTCGTAAGCGGAAAGATTCAGATTGCAGACCGTCTGATTTCGCAGAGCGCGGTCGACGTTTAATCTGCCGCCGGTTTTGACGACGCCGCTCCAGAGCGTGAGCGGGTCGACCGTGTTCATCAAAGTCGCTTTTAGGGAAGCGGGCGAAAGATTCGGATTATACGCCGAAAGCAGCGCCGCCGCGCCCGCGACGTGCGGCGCAGCCATCGAAGTCCCGCTCAGCGTCCCGTAATTGGCTGACGACATCACCGTGCTCAGGATGCCGACGCCGGGCGCGGCGAGGTCGACGCTGGTCGAGCCGAAATTGGAGAATCCGGCTCTGGTATCGGTCGAGGTCGAAGCCGCCACCGACAGAATGCTCGGACTCGTATAGCTTGCCGGGTAAGCGGGCATCGCCTCGATGTTTCGATTGTCGTTGCCCGCCGCAAAAACGTTCAAAATTCCCGCGTTTCCCATCGCGTCGAGTGCGTCTTTCGTCGCCTGGTCGTAGCCGCAGGCTTCGTCGCAGCCGCTGTAGCTGTTGTTCGTGACGCGAATGTTGACGCCGCGATTTTTCATCATCCGGATGTAGTTATAGGCGTTAATCAGCATCGTCGAGGTCGTGCCGAAACCGTCGTTGTCGTAAATCTTAATCGCCATAATCCGGACGTTCCAGTTGACGCCGACCACGCCGACGCCGTTGTTGCCGACCGCGCCGATAGTGCCGCCCGTATGCGTTCCGTGCCCGTTTTCGTCAAGCGGGTTCGGGTCGTTGAAAAAGAAATCGTATCCGTAATAATCGTCAACGAAACCGTTGCCGTCGTCGTCGATGCCGTTTCCGTTCGTCTCGCCCGGATTCGTCCACATATTCGCCGCGAGGTCTTCGTGCGTATACTTCATCCCGGTGTCGATATTGGCGACGACGACTGCCGGGCTTCCGGTCGTCAAATCCCACGCTGACGGCGCGCCGATTTTCGTCAAGCCGTACATCGAGGTGTCGGTAAATCGCGGGTCGTTCGGCGTGGCTTGCAGGTGATACAGGTAATTCGGCTGTACGTATTCGACGTCCGAAATATTCGCGTAGCGCGCAACGGCGGTTTCGACCGACAAACCGGCGGGCAGCTTAACCCGCTGCCATCCCAAATCGGGAAATTCCTCGACCACGCGCGCGCCGAACTGCGAGTTTACCGAACGCGCCGCCGCAGACGCCGTCCCGTCCCTGAACTTCACGAGCAGCTCGCCTTCGGCGTAAACCTTCGAGTTATACTGGGCGAAAACGCTCTGAGATAAAATCAGAAACGCCGAAACGAAAAGAAATGCAAATCTTACGGTTTTCATCAGTCTGGAACCTCGCGGAAATGACGTTAAACGTCCTTATATTCTAATTTTTCTAGGGCAGTGAGACAAGGAAAATAAGGGCAAAAGCAAAAAGGTAAAAGGCGAAACGTGAGACGCCGCGATACCTGTTTAAAATTTATGGGGCTGCTAGTGGAATCGAACCCACGACATCCGGAACCACAATTTAGAACTGCTATTCTGAAGTGTCGCCACGTATTTTCAATAATTTAGCTCACTTTAATATGAGCTGTTATCTTAGAATCTTGCGCTCAATTTCCTCTCCATAATATATGGAAAATCACATAAATTTCAATCTATAATAGCCCTGTCAAGCAATAAGAATAATTGATTTTCTGAATTTGTTCAGTTCTGGACGCCAGTTTTTGTAGGGATTCATAATTCTCAAGTAAAAAGGACTCATTCTCGCGCGGCGGTTCATGTAGCAGCGGCGGTAGATTCGATTACTTAATGATCCCGAAGGATGACCATCAGCAGTAGACGGCACAGGAACGCAGCAAGGACTGTTAATCTAGCTGTTAATTTAAAATGTCTCATAAGTCGAAAATGTTGATGAGTTTTGGGATTTTGGTAATGAGACGATTTATGTGACAAACCGGGAAAACTCGCAGATTCGGAGATTAACTGTTAACTTGATAAGCTTCGGCGTTTTGCGTATCTCAAAAACGTATGACTTGTGAGACGTTTTTTGCGCTTTTTACTAATCTCGAAAACGGGCGTTTTCGGAACCTGGTAGTTTCCAGCTGGTATTTCCAAAATATTTCCGCCTCAAGACTTTAAATTTCTTAACAATTTCTCGCTTTCTAACAATTTAAACTTTACAATCACTATCGATAATTAGATTTTTGTATTTGCAGCATCGCAAATTTCATCGGTATTTGTGCCATTAAACGCATTTTACAGTTTCAACCGTTGAAGTTTTTTATTTTTGTTTGATTGCAAAGCCTCGTTTTTGTGAAGAAGTAATGAAGATATTCGCTTTCAAATCCTTATTCTTGCAATACAAATGCATTTTTCTGCTTTTTATCATTTTAGGCTCGTTCATTATTTTGCCGCAGCCTTTGTTTGCTCATCAGCAACCGACGACAATTGTTTTGCTCGACATCACACCGAAAAAAGTCGGAATGGAACTGGAAATTCCTTTAAGTGAGCTTGAACTCGCCGTCGGTCACAATCTCACTGAAAGCCCGGAAGAATCAATCAAAAACTTTGAGCCGCAATTAAAAGAATATCTTCTTTCACACATTCGCCCGGTTTCTGAAAACAGTCAGCCCTGGTCAATCGAAATAACAAAAATCAAAGTCGAAAAAGCCGAGCAAACGCAAAGCGGAACTTTTCAGGAAATCAGAGTCAATCTCGACTTAACCCCGCC
>JALZHR010000171.1 GCA_030860665.1 Acidobacteriota bacterium | reverse complement strand
GCTCAATTTGAGCATTATTCTTAACGAAGACCAAAGACCGAAGTCCGAAGACCTATTATCAAAATCTAAAATAACTAAACCCAGACGCTGGATTTATCAATCAATTCTCTGACCGCTTCGGTCGGTTTGCCGCCGCCGAAAACGGCTGAACCGGCAACGATGATTTCTGCGCCCGCCTCGCTGATTTTGCCGATGTTTCCGGCGTCGATGCCGCCGTCAATCTCGATGCGCGTCTTCAAGCCCCGCGCGTCAATCATCTGTTTGAGGCGGCGCAGCTTATCCAGCGAGGTGTGGATAAATTTCTGCCCGCCGAAGCCCGGATTGACCGACATCAGCAAAATAAAATCGGCAAACGGCAAGCCTTCTTCGAGCGCGACGAGCGGCGTCGCCGGATTGATGGCGATTCCCGCTTCGCCGCCCGCTTCGCGAATCGCCGTCAGCGTTCTTTGCAGGTGAACGTCCGCCTCGACGTGAACCGAGACCATATTCGCGCCCGCTTTGACGAATTCGACCGCGTAGCGGCTCGGCTCGACAATCATCAGGTGCGCGTCGATTTTCAAACTGGTAATTTTTCTGACCGATTTTAAAACGGGCAAGCCGATTGTAATATTCGGGACGAAACGCCCGTCCATCACGTCAAAATGCAAAACGCTGGCGCCGCCCGCCTCGATTGCCTTGATTTCCTCTCCGAGCCGCGAAAAATCAGCCGAAAGAATTGATGGAGCTATTTCAATCATTTATTTGTTGCGCAAAATTTATTATCGGTTGCTTTTTACTAAACCTTTACGGCGCGCGGCGGCTGCGCGTGTCGCCTGCCGCGGGCGGCTTGTCGTTCGGTTTGGCGGCGGGCGTCTTCGCCGGGTTCGGCGCTTTATTCGTCGCCGGAGTCGTGCCGTTTTTATTGTCCGAGCCGCCGCTGCCGCCGCCGCTGTTTGAATTGCTCTTTGAATTGCCGTTCGACGAATTGCCGTTCGAGTTTCCGCCGCTGGCGTTTTTATTGGCTTTATTGGAAATCACGTCGCGCGTTTTTTCCGGTCTTTTGCCGTTCGCGTTTTTATTCGTGGTTTTCGGCTTGTCCGCGTTGCTGTTGTCCAGGCTCTCGACGTCGTCCTTACCGTCTTTTTTGAGCGTCGCGGGCGCTTCCGTGCCTTCGGGATTTTCCTGCGAGACGACGACCAGAATCTGGTGTCCGGTTTTAACCGTATCGCCCGCTTTCGGCGCTTGCTCGATAACGGTGTTCGGCTTTTCCTCGCTGTAGCGATACGAGCGGCGTTTCAGCTTCAAACCGAGCGCGGCAAGCTCTTTTTCGCTTTCGTTAAAGTCTTTGCCGACGATTTCGGGAACTTTTATCTCCTCGCCGCGCAGCGAGAGCCAGACCGTGCCGACCATTCCGACGATAAAAGCGGCGGCTAGCAAACCGACGGTTATTAATTTTCCCAACGCCGACGCGCCGGTTTTGAGCAATCCCATTTTGTTTTCTTAAACCTCTCGAACAAAGAAAATCAATCAACGAAGTCTACCATCTTTTGAAAAAAGTGACGAGCTATAAAAGCCTTTTGCTTATCTCTTTCTCAGAGCCGCGATAAAAAATCCGTCCGTGTCGTCCCGCTGCGGAAACGTGCGGGCAAAGCCTTCTCGCGTCAGGAATTTATCCTTTAAACTTAATTCAGCCTTTTCAAATTCCGCGTTCTCCGCCAGAAAATTTTCGATAACCGTTTCGTTTTCAACGCGTTCCAGCGAGCAGGTGGAATAAATCAGACGACCGCCTTTTTTCAGAGTCTTGGATGCGTTTTTCAGGATTGCAAGTTGTTTTCCGGATAATTCCGCGAAATCTTTTTCCGCCAGAAAATAACGAATTTCGGGATTGTGACGAATCGTTCCCGTTCCCGAACACGGCGCGTCGAGCAAAACCGCGTCGAAAGCCTCGTCGGCAAAAGGCAGAGCGTTTTCCGCATCGTAAGCCGCCAGATTCAAGCTCGTTACGCCCTGATTCGCCGCCGATTGTTTCAAAAACCGCAGCCGGTGCTCGTATAAATCGCCGCCGACCAGAAGATTCCGCCTCTCGCGCTTTGACCTTTGCCCGGCGATGAACGTCGCCTTGCTGCCGGGCGCGGCACACACGTCCAGAAAGCTTTCGTCCGGCTCAAGATTCACCGTTTCGGCGACCAATTGCGAAGATTCTTCCTGAAAATAAATCCTGCCTTCATTTGCATACGCGAAAAGCATCTCGCTCGTTTTTTCGACGCGCCACGCATTCGGCACGATTTCCGATTCGATTAAATCGACGCCGAGTTTTTTTAAAATCCCGGCTGTTTTCTCGTCCGCTTTCGCCGCCAGCCGAAAAACGAGCGGCGGCGTTTCGTTGTTCGATTTCGCCAGTTTTTCGGTTTCCTCGAAACCGAATTGCCGAATCCAGTTTTCAACCAGCCAGCGCGGGTGCGAAGTTTCAATCGAAACTCTCTCGACTTCATCCGTAAATTTTAATTCCGGTTTTTCGCGCGTCGCGCGGCGCAAAACGGCGTTGACAAAACTCTTCGCCGAAGTCTTTTTCGCCTTCTGGACTAGATTGACCGATTCGTTAATGGCGGAAAAATCGGGAATCTTGTCGAGAAAAAGCATTTGATAAAGCGCCAGCCGCAAAGCGTTTAAGACTTCGGCGTCGAGCTTCGAGATTTTCGTCTTGCTGTAGGCTTGAACGAGGCGGTCGAGATAATTTTTTTTGCGCAGAACGCCGAGCGTCAATGTGTGACACAAGGCGCGGTCTTTTGCCGCCAGTTTTTCCTCGTAAAGCGGCAGCAGAACGGACGAAAAGGCTTTTTCCCTTTCGATTTTGCCGAGAATCTCGAAAGCGGCTAATCTGGCTGGCGAAATTTTCATTTATTTTCCAGTGACAAATCGGGCGCGTTTCCCTTTTGCAGCTTTTCGTCGACCGAGACGCGCCGGTCGAAAACGAAACATTCGCCCTGCCAGAGGCTTTCCGCTGCGGGAATTTCTTCCAGATATTTCAAAATTCCGCCTTCCAGTTGATAAACTTCCTCAAAACCCAAACCTTTGACAAACGGCGCGAATTTTTCGCAGCGGATGCCGCCCGTACAGAACATCGCGATTTTTTTGTGCTTCGCCGGGTCGAGAGCTTTTTCGACGAATTCGGGCAATTCGCTGAATTTTCGCGTTTCGGGGTTTATCGCTCTCTGAAAAGTTCCGACCTTGTATTCGTAATCGTTGCGCGTGTCCAGAATAACGGTTTCTTCGTCGCTGATGATTTCGTTCCATTCTCGCGGCGAAACGTGCGTGCCGATTCCCTTCTCGATTTCGACCCGCTTCTTTAAGGTGACGATTTCCGGCTTGATTTTGACGTGAACGCGGCGAAACGGAATCCCGTCGTGAAACGAAGATTTATATTTCAGACGCGTTTCCAGAATGCTTTCCGCGCGCCTGATAAATTTTTCCACGTTTTCCAGCTCGCCGCAGACGGTCGAGTTAAAGCCTTCGGCGGCGAGAATTATCGTGCCGAAAATGGAATATTCCCGCATCGCGAGTTTTAAGGATTCCCTGATTTCTTCCAAATCTCCGATTTTTGTTAAATCCTTAAATTCGTAAAACGTGATGATTTGATACTGCTTCATTATCTTCCCAGAATTTCACCGGCTTCGAGCCTGACGCCGTTTAGAAAATCGCGCGTCGTCATCCGCCGCTTGCCTTCAAGCTGCAGCTCGTCGATTTTCAAAATCGTGTCGCCGCCGCAGAAAACCAGCAAATTGTCGCCTTTAGCTTCCAGAATCTCGCCGACCGATTTTAATTGATGACCTGCATTTGATGGCTGACAGCGCCAAATCGTCAACTTTTTTTCTCTGTGAAAAGTATAAGCCGTCGGGAAAGGCTGAAAACCGCGCACGCGATTTGTAATTTCACCCGCCGACAGCATCCAGCTAATCAAGCCGTCTTCTTTTTTCATTATCGGCGCGAAACTGGCTTGCGCGTCGTCCTGCGGCTGCGGCGTCAGCTCGTCGAACATCGCCAGCGTTTCCGACAACAAATCCGCGCCGACGACCGATAATTTCTGCATCAGCTCGACTGCCGTTTCCGTTTCGTCGATGTCTGTCTGCCGCTGCAGGAGAATCGCGCCCGTGTCCAATCCGGCGTCCATCTGCATCGTCGTCACGCCGGTCGTCTTTTCGCCGTTGACGATTGCCCAGTTGACGGGCGCAGCGCCGCGATATTTCGGCAAAAGCGAGAAATGAACGTTGACCGCGCCTTTCGGAAACGCCCGGAGAAAAGTTTCGGGCAAAATTCTGCCGTAGGCGACGACGACCGCGACGTCCGCCGCGTGAGATTTGAAGGTTTCCAGCGCTTCCGGCGTTTTAATCTTCGTCGGCTGGTAAACCGGCAGATTATTCTGCGCGGCGAATTCCTTAACGGGCGGCGCGGTTAATTTATTGCCGCGCCCGGCGGGTCGGTCCGGCTGCGTGTAAACGGCGACCACTTCGTGACCGTCGCGCAAAATTCTTTCCAGCGAAGAAACCGCCGCCTGCGGCGTTCCCATAAAAACGATTTTCATAGAGAAATAAAAAATCTATCATAAAGAAAAAAGGCAAAGGCGTAAAATCCGAAGCCTCTGCCAAACAGCGGAAGTAATTAAAACTAAAAGATTTTAAAGCGAAGACCTAAACCTTAAAGCGCAAAGAAGAAGCATAAGCGTCCCAGCCTAACAGACTGCCCATTCTCTTTACTTTCGCCTTTAGCCTTTAGCCTTTCGCCTTTAAAAAGCGCAGTGGTAATAGGAGGCTTCAAACGCCCGAACCCATTTGCCGCCGCTGCGTCGATAGGCGTTGAAGCCGTTTCCTTCCAAGCCCTGCGTGTAGGTGAAAATCTCGCCCGTTTTGTCGCCGGTGTATTCCAGGACGTCGAGCAGAAGCTCGCAGTAAATGCCCGTATCGACGGCTTTAATATCGCTGCCGCCCATCATCTCGTCCTGATTGACGTTTTTAAATTCGCTGAAGCCGAAAGCGTATTTTCCGAATTTGTTTTTATCGGCGATAAAGAACAAAACGGCGCGGCTCGTCGCCGAAGTTTCGACCAAAGCCGAGCCGACGATTTCGGCGTTTCCGTCCGATTCGACGTCGAGCGCGGTCATATTATGAAATTTCAGGTTTTTCAAAGCGTCAGCCGTAACTTTCTGTTTCGATAACTCGGCGCGGACGAGCGAAACGATTTCGGCGCGCTCGCCTGCCGTCGGCTGGCGGCGCGAGCCTTTCGCGGCTGCATTGGTCGGCGCGTTCGTCGCCAGAGCCATCACGAAACCGCCTAGTTTCGCTTTCGCCGGCTTGGACGAAACGTTCGCCAGCGTGGAGACGCATTCCTCGGTCGGTTTGGAGCTGTTGACCGTCACGACGCCGTCGCTTGCGCCGCCGAAAATCAGGCGATAAGTAGTTTTCGGCTTGTAATAAGTTTTCGCGAATTGAATTTTGACCTTGTTCTCGTCGCCGCCGTCGATGGTCGCCACTAGCTTGCCTTTATCAATCAGGGCAATCGGTTCGAGCGTTTTTCCGTCGTTCAGCACGGCGAAAACAATCGGCTTGGCTTGTTGTCCGAAACTTGCCGATGCCAGCGAGACGGCGATTAAAATGCAGGCGCACGATTTAACGAAAAATGTTTTTTTCATATTTGATTTTCAGCCTTTGAATTTGAATAAAAAATACGGGAAAACGCCCGAAAAGACAAACAATAGGTTTGATTTTTCCGACGTTTTCCCGCATTTCTCATTGACGCGAGCCGTCTATATTTTTTGCGAGATTGTTTTCGCCTGCATAAACTGCAAAAGATATTCGCGCCCGCCCGCTTTCGAGTCCGTGCCCGACATATTAAAGCCGCCGAACGGGTGCGCGCCGACCATCGCGCCCGTGCATTTGCGGTTGAAATAAAGATTTCCGACGTGAAACTCGCGCCGCGCTCTTTCCAATCTGCCCTGGTCGGTCGAATAAACCGAGCCGGTCAAGCCGTATTCCGTGTCGTTGGCGATTTCCAGCGCATGGTCGAAATCCTTCGCTTTGATGACCGCCAGCACGGGCGCGAAAATTTCTTCCTGCTCGATGGTGCTCATCGGTTTGACGTCGTCGATAATCGTCGGCTCGACGTAGAACCCGTTTTCGCTGCTCGTCGTACCGCCGACCAGCAGCTTTCCGCCTTCCTCGATTCCCTTTTGAATCATCGAAGTCGCCTTGTCGAAAGATTTCTGGTTGATGACCGCCGCCACGTTCGTGTCCGGCTCTTCGGGCGCGCCGATTTTCAGTTTTTTGGTCAGCTCGACGACTTTTTCAATCAACTGGTCGTGAACTTTCTCGTCCACAATCAGCCGCGAGCAAGCCGAGCATTTCTGTCCCTGAAAACCGAAAGCCGACGCCACGACGCCTTCCGCCGCCGAATCCAAATCGGCGTCGTCCGCCACGATAATCGCGTCCTTGCCGCCCATTTCCGCGACGACTCGTTTTATCCAGCGCTGCCCTTTCGCCGTTCGCGCCGCCTGCTCGTAAATGTGCAGACCGACCGTTTTCGAGCCGGTAAACGAGATGAACCGAACTTTCGGGCTGGTGACCATCAGCTCGCCGACGCGCGTTCCCGAGCCGACGACGTAATTGACGACGCCCGCCGGAAGCCCGACTTCTTCGAGCAGTTCCATAAATTTATAAGCAATCGCCGGAGCGTCGGGCGAAGGCTTCAGAACGGTCGTGTTTCCGGTGACGACCGCGCTCAGGGTCATTCCCGCCATAATCGCCAGCGGAAAATTCCACGGCGGAATAATCGCGCCGACGCCGAGCGGAATGTATTCGATGCGATTGTCCTCGCCGGGAAACGGGACGACCGGCTGCGGCTGCGCCCAGCGCAGCATCTCGCGCCCGTAAAACTCGCAGAAATCAATCGCCTCAGCCGTGTCGCCGTCGGCTTCCGCCCACGTTTTGCCGACCTCGTGAACCATCCACGCCGAATAATAATGCTTCCGCTCACGCAAAATTGCGGCGATGCGGAAAATATAATCGGCGCGCTCTTCGGGCGAAACGTTTTTCCAAAGCTCGAACGCCGCCGACGCCGCGTCAATCGCCCGCCCGACCAGATTTTCCGCGTCCGTATCGGCATCGGAAAAACGCCCGACAATCTGCGTCCTGTTCGACGGGTTGATGCTCTCGAATTTCGTCGGCAAATCAATCTTTTCGCCGTTGATTATAACCGGATAATCGCGCCCAAGTTCGCTCTTGACCTGCTCCAAAGCCGCGCGCATCGCTTCGGCGTTTTCCGGTTTCGAGTAATCGGTAAACGGCTCGTTTCTGAAATCGTCTAAAACTCTCTGTGTTTGCATAATTTATTTCTCTTGATACATTGAATGGTAAAAATAAGCGGTTTCTTCAGTCATAAAATCTCCATAAAGTTCAATAGGCAGTTCTTTATTTCTGTATGCCTTAATGAACTCTGGATAGATTGGCTCAACGTCTTCTTTCCAACCAACTGAATAACGGGTTGAATCACCGTGTGGATTTGCTACAGCAATTAATGTCCAACCTTTATCCAAATATAAATTTAGAATATCAGCAGATTTAATTTCTTCAACCCTTTTTATATTTTCCAGCTTCATAATTTGCTAGTGTCCTTCTGTTA
>JALZHR010000130.1 GCA_030860665.1 Acidobacteriota bacterium | reverse complement strand
AATCGGGCGAGTCGCGGTATTCCTCGACCAGCTTGTTCAGAAGATTCTGATTGCCCTCGGCGTAAGCGTCGTTGAGCCGCGCCATCAGCGTGTGGCGTCGCTCGCGCTCCTCGTCGTCGGTCGCCAAATCGGGATGAATCATCCGCGCCAGGTTGTAATAGGTCTTTTTCGCTTCCGGCGTCGGATTCCATTTGTTGTGACAGACGGCTTCTTCCACCTCGGCGGCTGATTCTTCGGCGCGGCGGCGCAATTCCTCGACCTTCTTTTTTATCTCCTCGTCGTCCGGCACGAGCTTTAGTTCCTCTTCGGCAATCTGCGCCTCGATTTCGTCCAGCTCGGCGTAAAACCGCCCGACTTCCATCGTGTAATTCGCCTCGGTCTGTTCCAGCTCGGCGCGCAATTCCGCCATCTGCTCTTCGCGCGCGGCGAGGCGGTCTTTCAAACGCTCAAGCTTGCGGCGCTTTTTCTCAAGTTCGATTTCTTCGGGCTTCGCGGCATTCATATTGAAATTTTAACCGCATTCAGACGAACCGACAACGAATGCAATTGCAAAAATCCGTCGAGCAGATATATTAAAATTGTTATGCGAATCAGCGATTTAGTCACCACCGACGAGGAAATTCAAAGCGGAACGCCGGTCTTTAAAGGCACACGCGTTCCCGTTCAAACGCTGTTCTGGCATCTGGAACAGAATGTGACGATTGACGAATTTCTGGAAGATTTTCCTTCGGTAACGAAAGAACAGGTTCTACAATTGCTGAATTTATTAAATCCGAATTAATAAAATCTCTGAAGGTGCAATCAAAATAAAAAGACAGGCGGAATAAAAACTTTATCCTGCCCGTCTTTTCGCTTTTCATAGTTCCGGCACGCGGAACTCAAAGTTTGGCTTTATCAGCCTTCCTCTTCGGTGAACTTGCTTATCGCCGTTTCTTCTGCGGTCTTGATTGCCGCTAAGTTTTTAAACTCGATTTCGCCGAGCATATCATCTCTGAAATCGGGATTCGGTTGATACCACTCGGTGCTTTCAAAATACTTTTGCAGTTCCTTATCTTTGAAAACGCGCCCGCGGCGGGCGTAAATCTCGTTTCGCAGGATGCGCAAATCTTCGGTGAAAAGCCCGCTCAAAGCGTCTTCGGTCAAAAGCTCGCTCGAAAGCCGCTCGCGCATCTTCGCTTCGTAAGCCTCGATGAGCTTGACGTTTTGTTCCTCGATTTTGTTGAGCTTGACCGTTTTTTGATTTTTCGCCGGTTTATACCAGTCGCGCCAGTCGAAATACTGGCGAATGCCGGGCGTGTCGAATTTTTTCCCGCGCCGCGCCCAGAATTCGTTGCGAATCATCCGCAGCTCCATCAAGGTCAAGTTTTTCAGCTTGTCCTCGGTCAGAAGCACGTTCTGAAAATTTTCCATATCGCCGATGGAGATTGCCGTGCGGCGACCTTCGCCTTTCTGCGCAAAGAGCATTTCCAGATTTTTTCGCTCGATTTCGGTTAAAACCGCCGGCGCGTAATTCGGGTTGCGCTTATACCAGTAGCGCTCGTCGAAATATTTTTGCAGCCATTCTTCTTCGGGAAAAGTTTTGCCGTGAATGGCTTCGATTTCGGCGATTAAGATGCTCAATTCGGCGGGCGAATAGCTGCGCAGCTTTTCGTCGGTGATAAGCCGCGTCTGCCAGATGCGCATATCGCCCGGCTCGATTGATTCGTGGCGCTCGGCTTCCGCCAGCCGAATCAAATCCAGGTTGTCGCGCTCCATTTTGGTCAAAAGCGCATTCGTAAATTTCGGATTCGGTTTATACCACGCCTGCGCTTCCAGGTAATCCTGAATCGAGCGTTCCTTAAACACGCGCCCGCGCTTGCCGAAAACGACGCCGCGCAGCAGTTCCAGATGGCTGAAAGCGGCGGCGTTGTCGAGCCGCTCAAGCTGTGCACGGGTGATTTTCCTTTTCGTAAAATCGAATTTGTGCCAGTTCTGCCTGTTAAACGCTTTCCAGCCTTCCTTTCGCGCCGTTTCGTAGCCGGTCAAATCGTCCTGCGCGAAGCCATTCCGCGGCTGACCGGCGAAAACAAGCGCGACGAGCAGGAAACTCAAACAAACAATTAATTTTCCGTTCATATTTCTTTCCTCTGTCATTAACGCGGCAGAAGCACGCGCGTTTTGATTTGGGATTTGGGAATGCGGATTGCGGATTTGCCGTCAGCTAAAGTTCAAATCCCAAATCCTAAATCTCAAATCCCAAATTCTCCGGCGCGTGGGCTTCCGCTTTAACTCACGAAGCCGTTTCATCCGTTTGCGAATCAGCTTCGATAATCTCGAAGCTCGTCTGAATCTGCGCCGTCGGGCGCACGGTCGCGGCGACGCTGCAATATTTTTCATCCGAGAGCCGGATGGCGCGCTCGACCGCCTGCGCCGAAACGTTGCGACCGTATACGATATGGTGAACGTAAATTTTTGTAAACGCGCGCGGATGCTCGTCGCGCCGCTCGCCCGTCACCTCGATTTTATAATCGGTCACAATCTGTCGTTTTTTCTCCAGTATCGAAACCACGTCGACCGCCGTGCACGCGCCGACGGCGATTAAAAGAAGCTCCATCGGCGAAGCGGCGGCTTTTCTTTCTCCTTTGCCCTCAACCACTTGCGCGTGACCGCTCGGGCTTGTCCCGATAAAAAACTCGTCGCCCGCGTATTGAATTGTCGCTTTGTAATCTGCCATTTTTTCCTTTGCTTGAACGTCCGTGTAAAATAATTTTGCGCGATTCTAGCACAGAAACCCGTTATTTTAATAAAAGATTTTTCGACAACTATTCGGCGGAGCAAAACAACTAATTTACTGGCATAAAAAATGCTGTTAAATTGTGCGTCAAGGTTTATCAAAAGGGCGTTTTTCGGAAACTAAGGAGAAGATATGAACAGGCATCGAAACGTTTTTTCAGCCATATTGGCAATCGGCTTAATATTTATTGCATCGCTCGCGCAGACGAGCGCGCAGCAGCCGCAGCAGCCGCGCT
>JALZHR010000126.1 GCA_030860665.1 Acidobacteriota bacterium | reverse complement strand
GGGCAAAGTCGAAGCCTCCGCGTCGGTCAAATTCTGCGGGATTTTAACTACCGATTCCTGATTAAAAATGACGCATTCAGCCAGCACGCCGTCCGCGGATTTGCCGCCGAGAGGCGCGACGCCGTTTTCATCCGTCAATTCGCCGTCCAGCCATTTCGGCAGAAAAATTCCCGCCACGCGGTCGCCCTTTTTCCATTTCGCAACGTCTTTGCCGACCGCGACCACTTCGCCGACGCCGTCCGAAACCGGGATTCGCGGCGCGTCCGTTTTCCACTTGTCAATGCCCTTAATGACCAGCAAATCGCGGTAATTCAGCGATGCTGCCGTCATCTTCACTAAAATTTCGTCCGCTTTCGCTTCCGGCGCCGGCACTTCGCTTAACTCTAAAGCGTCGATGCCGTCGCCGAGCGTTCTATATGCTTTCATAAAATCTTTCAATCAATCCTGACTACGATTTTTCCGAAGTGCGAGCCGCTTTCCATATATTTCAATGCGTCCTTTACTTCATTGAATTCAAACACCTTATCAATCACCGGCTTCAAATGATGATGCAGGCAAAGCATCTGGTTCATCTGCTCGAACATCTGCCGCGAGCCGACGTAAATCCCGTGCAGCTTCACCGATTTCATAAAAATCGAAACCGGGCTGATTTCGCCGCCTGCTGCGCCGCCGGAAAGCGCGCCTATGAGCGCGATGTGACCGCCCATTTTGACGGCTTTCAGCGATTTCTGAAGCGTGCCCGCGCCGCCGACTTCGACCACGTGGTCGACGCCGCGCCGCTCGGTCAAATCCAGCACCGCTTTGTCCCAATCCGGCGTTTCCTTGTAATTAATCAAATCGTCCGCGCCCAATTCTTTCGCGCGTTCCAGCTTTTCGCCGCTCGACGACGTGATAATCGCCCGCGAGCCGTAAACGCTGGCAAACTGCAATGCGAAAATCGAAACGCCGCCCGTGCCTTGCAGCAAAACCGACTCGCCCGTCTTCAGACAGCCCGAAACGAACAGGGCGTGATACGCGGTCAGCGCGGCGCACGGCAAAGTCGCCGCTTCCTCGTAGGAAAGATGGTCGGGAATTTTTACCAGACCGTTTTCGTCAAACGCGCCGAACTCGCGCAGGCAGCCGTCAGCATCGCCGCCGAGCGCCGTGCGAGCCTTTTTATAATCGATTTCTCCGTCAATCCAGCCCTGCATAAAAGTCGGGCAGACGCGGTCGCCGGTTTGCCATTTCGTAACGGCTTCGCCGACGGCGACGACCTCGCCCGCGCCGTCCGAAAACGGCACTAGCGGCAGTTTCAGGTTCGGATTGTAAGTGCCCTGAACCATCATCAAATCGCGATAATTGACGGACGCCGCGCGAAATCTCACTAAAACTTCACTGGCTCGCGGCTGCGGCGTTTCGCGCTCGACCGGCGACAAATTTTCCACGCCGAATTGTTGAATCTCGTATGCTTTCATAAATTATTAGCCGCGGATTTGCGCAGATAACGCGGATAAAAAAAATCTGAAATCTGAAATTTTAAATTGCAGGCTCTGCCTGCTTATCCGCGCAAATCCGCGTAAACCCGCGGCTAAATTCCCCCTTTATCCAACTTTTACGGAAGTCATCGAAATCGAGCCGAAATCGACCGCGTCGTTAAAAATCTCGACCGGCTCGCCCGGCGTTGCGAGCGCTAGGGCGTAGAGCAGCGGCAGAAAATGTTCCGGCGTCGGGACGGCGAGCGCGACTTCGCTTCCTAAATTTTCATATTCAATCAGTTTGTCGTGTTCGCCGCCGGAAATCAACTTTTTGAAAATTTCGTTCGCCTCATAAGCCCAGCCGGAACCCTGATTCGGAGCGCGAAAATTTATCCGCCGCAGATTGTGAACCATATTTCCGCTGCCGATTATCAAAACTCCGCGCTCGCGCAGAAAAGCCAGCTCCTTCGCCAGCTCGTAATGAAGCCGCGCCGGTTTCGTATAATCCAGGCTCAGCTGCAAAACCGGCACGTCAGCCTGCGGGTATAAATGCCGCAGAATAGTCCACGTTCCGTGGTCCAAGCCCCAGGTTTCGTCCAGCCCGATTAATCTCTGTTTCAGATTTTCCGCCACTTCCGCCGCTATTTCCGGGCTGCCCGAAGCCGGGTATCGAGCTTCAAAAAGCGCCTGCGGAAAGCCGCCGAAATCGTAGATTACGCGCGGTTTCGGCATCGCCGTAATATGCGTTCCGCGCGTTTCCCAGTGCGCCGAAACGACGATAACGGCGCGCGGCTTCGGCGTCACGCCGGCAATCGCTTTTTGCCAGCCGCGCGTAAAATCGTTTTCCTCGATGCCGTTCATCGGATTGCCGTGCCCGATAAACAAAACGGGCATTCGCGTTCCGGTTCGAGGCAGATTTTTTAAATCCTTAATCATCATCCCTTGAAAAAAATCAGCCGCGGATTTATGCGGACGGACGCGGATTGGCAAACTGTGCCTGCAATTTCAAATTTTAAATTCGAGATTTCAAATTCGGTTTTATCCGCGCCAATCCGCGTCCATCCGCGGCTGATACATTCTTTTTCAGCTAACCGCCGCCGTCTGCGCTTTTCCCGTCCATTCGTCAAGCAGCGCGGCGAATTCCTTTTGCAGAGACTGCTCTTTGTCCTGCAAATACCAGCGCTGGATGTTTTCCATCATCTTCGGTTTGTCCACGCCGTTGTTCTTCATTTCGAGAAAATAATTCATCGCGGCTTGCGGGCGCGGTCCCCACGTTCCGAGTTCTTCGAGCGTTTCGGCGTCGAGCGCGACGAGCTTCGGAATCGAGCGGGCGTTGTTAGTCAAATACCTATCCATCAATTCCAGATTTTCATCGCGCAGAACGTAGCGCGTTTCGATGTTCGGGCTGAGCGCGGCGATTTTTTCGATGACCGGAATGTTCTGCGCCGCGTCGCCGCACCAGCCTTCGGTGATAATCAGCCAAATCATCCGGCGCTCGACCTTTGGGGCTTTTTCCCTGATTAAATCGTTTATGACGATTGTTTTTTCCAGCCGGTGCATTCGCTGGCGATTCAGCTTCCCGTAATTGAACATCGCTTCGGATTGATTCGGTC
>JALZHR010000068.1 GCA_030860665.1 Acidobacteriota bacterium | reverse complement strand
GGGTCACCGAATTGAGACCGGAGCCGGCGAACATGAGCGCGCGAATCCTTTGTAGCAAATTGATTCAATGCCGGAAAAAATTCATTGTATTAAATTAGTCCAAAAAGTTTAATGCACGAATATTCTGCAACCTTCGTGCCGAATCCGGTCTTAAGAAGCCGACGACAAAATACGCGCCGGTGACGGCTTAGTCCGATTGATTGTCATTCCCGCTGCGATCAGCGAGCTTCTGTTTCAGCCACGACGCCGAAAACAAAAATATGAAGAATGAAAACAACACAAAAATACCATTCCAGCTTTCCATACGCCCACCCTTTTCACTTGCTGTGATGTAATCCCGCGAAACTCAGGCGTTTTCAGCCGCCCGCTGAAAATCCCGCCTACAGCCGCAGGCTATCGCTTTTAACGAATAAGTATGAAGTCTTATCCGCGCAAACGGGGAGAAAATATTTATTCGATGATTGTATCTTACTAGATGCGGGCGAGTTTGTCTGTCTGAGATTAGACATTCCGGACGAGTTTTTCGTTTCTGCCGCGAATATTTTCCGGTGAGCTTTTGATTTAGCCGCCGTAGATTCAGCCCGGTGGCACGCGGCTTGCGAAATTCTCCCTCTAAGGGCGCATTTTGTATGAAAAATCTTAGATACGAGGGGATTTTGTATGAAAAGTGTAAAAAAATATTACATTTCAATAATATTTTTATCGCTCTGTAGCTTCATCGCGGCGCAGGTCGCGACGGCGCAGCGCGCTCTCTCCCTGCAGGACAAAAAGACGATAATCGACTTTGAGAAAAGCGCGAAAGACTACGCAAGGCTTCGCGAACAGCTCGAAGAACAGCTTCCGACGCTGCCTAAGGACGCCGCTCCCGAACAAATCGAAGCTCATAAAGCGGCTTTCCAGAAACTGGTTCAAGGCGCGCGCGGCAATGCCAAACAAGGCGACATATTCACGCCCGCGGCGGCTAAGCTGATAAGAAAGATAATCAGGAACGAATACAAGGGAAAAGACCTCGCGGCGCTTCGAGAAGGTGTTCTGGAAGCGGACACGAAGGGCGTTCCCTTAAAAATCAACTTTCCGTATCCCGATTCAAAAGAACAGGTCGAGATGACGCCGAGGCTGCTTTTAAATCTGCCGCAGCTGCCGAAGCAGCTTCGCTTTCGATTTGTCGAGCGCAGCCTTCTGCTTTTGGATAGAGAAAACGGGCTGATAGTCGATTATATGACCAACGCTCTCCCGTAAGCGGCATAGTTTGTTTGATATAGGAGGACAAAAGGATGAAACGAATTTACAACGTTCTGCTGGTCCTGGCACTGGCTTTATACGGTTCGGCGGCGTTTACCGCCGTAGTCAGGGCGCAAGCTCCGGCGCTTGCCCCGACCACCTCTACTACTACTCAGAAAACAAATCCGTCTCTGCCTCTCACCTTACCGCTGCGTGAAGGCTCGGTGCGTTTTATGGCTGTCGGCGATACGGGCAGGGGCAACAGGGAACAGAACGAGCTGGCGCAGGTAATGGTTAATTACCGTCAGGCTTTTCCCTTTGAATTCGTTATTTTGACGGGCGACAACATCTATTACCAGGAAAAAGCCGAAGACCTGAAAACAAAGTTTGAAAACGTCTATCGCCCGCTGCTCGACAGCGGCGTTAAATTTTACGCTTCGCTCGGCAATCACGACGAATCGAACCAGCGATTTTACGAGCATTTCAATATGAACGGGCAGGAATACTACCGGATTGTAAAGGGCGGAGTTTCTTTCTACGCACTGAACAGCACTTATATGGACAAACGCCAAATCGAGTGGATGGAATCGGAGCTAGCCAAAGACCCGGCAAAATGGAAAATCGCCTTTTTTCATCATCCGCCGTATTCTTCCGGTAAACGGCACGGCTCGTCCGAAGACATCAGGGCAATCGTCGAGCCGATATTCTTAAAACACGGCGTCGACGTCGTCTTTACCGGGCACGAGCATTTTTACGAGCGCATCAAACCGCAGAAAGGCATTTATTATTTTGTCACCGGCGCGGGCGGCGAAGTCCGCAAAAACAATATTAAAAAGAAATCCGTGATGACCGAAAAAGGCTTCGACACGGATTTGTCGTTTATGCTCATAGAAATCACGAACGACGAGATGCACTTTCAGGTCATTTCGCGCTCGGGCGCGACGGTCGATTCGGGCATAATTCCGCGGCGCGATTAAACCCCGCGCCGCCGTCGCCCATAAATATTAGACGCATTTGAGCGAGGTATAATTAACGACGGATTTGTCGGTCGATGTTCGATTTTAATAAATTACAGGCAGAATTCGCCGAGCTGTTCGCGCGAATGGGAGGTTGGAATGTTTTTAGTAAAACGATTTATTAAACTTGCAGTTGCTTCGGTGTTAATCGGCTTGACGGCGGCGGGTTACGGCTTTTCGCAGGAGGAAGAAAAGGAAGAAAAGAAGAAAAAGTCGCCAGCCGCGATGACGAACGCCAAGCCCGTAATGTGGGAAGCCGTCAATATCGGCGAGCGCGACCTTTACTGGGGTCCGGGCGGTCAGCAGATGTTTCCGACGCTGGAAAAAGCCAGATACATCGGGCGGCAGACCGGCGGCAACAACCAGAAACATCGTCTGAAGGACGGCGCGGGGCGCGAGTGGGTCGCCAAAGTAGCCGACGAGTCGCAGCCGGAAGCCGCAGCGGTTCGCCTGCTCTGGGCAATCGGCTACCGAACCGAGATTAATTATCTTGTCCCGAAGCTCGAAATCGCCAGAATGGGCGCTTTCAAAAACGCGCGTTTCGAGGCGCGTCCCGAAAACATCAAGCGACTCGACCGCTGGAGCTGGAACGACAATCCTTTCGTCGGCACAAACGAATTCGAAGGCTTAAAGATAATGATGGCGATGTTCAATAACTGGGATTTGAAGGACGAGAACAACGTCGTTCTTCAGGACGGCGACCGTCATTATTACGTCGTCAGCGATTTGGGCGCGTCGTTCGGCAGGCTCGCCGACACGAGCACGAGCCGTGCGGGGCGCAGCGTGAACAAGCCCGAACATTACGCCCAATCGAATTTTATCAAGCGGGTGCGCAACGGCGTAATCGAATTCGATTATCGCGGCACAGCCGATTATCTGGTCAAAGGAATCAAGGTCGAACACGGGCGCTGGCTCGCCGACCTGCTGCTGCAGCTGAGCGACAAGCAGATTGAGGATGCCTTTCGCGCGGCGAATTACGAGCCGGAAGACGTAAAGATGCTGGCGCAAGCCTTCAAAGCGCGCATCAGGGAACTCGACGAGGCGACCAAATCGGCGACGACGCCGACCGTAGCGGCAGAAGCCAATTAAATAAAGAATCCGAATCCGAGCGATAACGACGGGCGGCTTCAGAGCCGCCTGTTTATTATCCGCGCGCCGGAAAACGCGTCTCGTTTCCGGATGTTTTTCAATTTATTACCGGTTTGCCGGAGTATTCAATCGCGACTTCCGGCGTCTGCAATAATTCAATACAGTCTCGCTTATCCGTAAAATATCGCGCAAAAGCTTAGTCTTATCGCCTAAGTCGTCTAATTAAATAATTTAACTCGCTTATTAAATATGGAACGAGAATTGCAAGCTTTAGGCGTGCTAAGCTCTCCCCGATAAATTTTAGATGGAATTATATATTTGGATGTAAAAGTTATGAGTAGTAACACTGCAAGGCAAATGTATCCAGTCGAGCAATTCATACCGGAAGATAATGATTTTTTGCCTGTGCATCTCCCGCGCTCGTCAGAATATTTATTTAACCGCGAATTGAGCTTGATTGAGTTTTTCCGGCGCGTCCTGGAAGAAGGCTTAGACCGGACGCAGCCGATTCTCGAAAGATTGAAATTTCTTTCGATTCTTTCCTCGAACCTGGACGAATTTTTTATGATTCGCGTTTCCAGTCTCAAGGAAAAATTCCGCGTCGATAAAGTTTCTCCGGACGGAATGACGCCCGAGCAGCAATTGACCGAGATTCGCGCGCGCCTGACGGAGATGGTCGAGGCGCAGATGAAATGTCTGCGGGACGAGATTCTGCCGGAGCTTAACAGGCAGGGGATTGTTATCGCCGGCTACGATTCGCTGACGAACGCCGAGCGGCAGAGCGTCGACGAATATTTCAAACGCAAAATTTATCCTTTGCTGACGCCGCAGGCGGTCGACCCGTCGCACCCGTTTTCGTATATCTCCGGCGGCAGTCTGAATCTCGGCTTGGTCGTCAGACCGAAGGTTAAACGCCGGATTGAAAAGGCATTATATAAATATAAAGTGGGCGAGGAATTCTTTGTCAGAATAAAGATTCCGCCTTTCGTGCCGAGATTTATTCCGATTGGAGACGATTCCGACGACAGCAGATTCGTTCTGGTCGAGGATTTGATTGCGGCAAACGTCCAGATGCTGATGCCGGAAGCCAGCCCGGAGGCGTGCCACCTGTTTCGCATCACGCGCGACGGCGACATCGGCTTGCGCGAGGAAGAAGCCGAAGATTTGCTGCAAATGATGGAGGAAAATCTGAAACAGCGCCGCTTCGGCGACGTCGTCCGGCTGGAAGTTTCAAAGACTATGCCGTGCGAGATGGTGAAGTATCTGACCGAATCGCTCGAGATTAAGTCCGAAGACGTTTACCAAATCGACGGACCGCTGAATCTCGCCGATTTTATGGCTTTATACAAGCTGAAGCGCCCCGATTTGAAGGACGCGCCGCTGGTCGTGACGCGCCCGTCGATTCTGAACGGCGACGAATCGACCTTCGACGTCATCAGGCGTCAGGACATACTTCTGCATCACCCGTTTATGCCCTACAGCATCATCGTCGATTTTCTGAGGGAAGCGGTCGAAGACCCGGACGTGCTGGCAATCAAGATGTGTCTGTATCGCATCGGCGCGGATTCGCCGATTGCGCCGCTTTTGATTGAAGCCAGCGAGCGCGGCAAGCAGGTGACGGTTTTAATCGAGCTGAAAGCGCGTTTTGACGAGGAAAACAACATCGAATGGGCGAAACGCTTCGAGCGCGCGGGCGTCCACGTCATCTACGGAATTCTGGGGCTGAAGACGCACTGCAAAACCACGCTGGTTATTCGCCGCGAAGGCGACGAGCTGCGCCGCTACGTGCATCTCGCGACGGGCAACTACAACCCGCAGACGTCCGCCGTCTACACGGATTTGGGCTTGCTGACCGACGACGAGGAAATCGGCGCGGACGCGACCGAGCTGTTCAACTTTTTGACCGCGTATTCGCAGCACGAAAATTACAACAAGCTGCTGGTCGCGCCGATAAACCTGCGCGAAAAGATGGTCGAGCTTATCCGCCGCGAAACCGAAAACGCGAAAAACGGGCATTTTGCGCGGATTATCGCCAAGATGAACCGTCTCGCCGACGTGGAAAT
>JALZHR010000060.1 GCA_030860665.1 Acidobacteriota bacterium | reverse complement strand
CGCGCGGGCTTCCGCCTTTGATGCTTCTGGTGCGAAATGTCAAATTTAGGCAGTTTGGCGCAAAGCCGTCTTCTATTCAAAATTCAAAACCGCTGTTTTTTGAGATTCGGCTTTTGCTTGTTATGCTTAAAACAAGCGATGTCTAATTTTTCAACTCCCGACAGCCGGATTTCCCTGCGCGCCGTTTTGTTAATCGGCGTGCTGGCGGGACTTTTGTTTTCGTGCGGCGAGGGCATCCGGCTTTTCCCGTTCCCGCCCGAAACGGCGGCGGCAGCGCAAAACGGGCATTCCGGCGCGTGGAAAAGCGGCGACCGGGTCGGCTACCAGAAAAACCTTCATCGCTTCGAGAGCGGCAGGCAGGAAAATCCGCAATCGAAAATCCGGCGCGGCGACAATCAGCCGCAGCCGTCTCAACAGCATTACTGGGCGAACGCTTATAACACGCTGAACCGCGCGCCGTATCTCGCCCTTTCGGCTGTGGTCGGCGAAACCGGCGTTTCGTTTCGCGCCCGCTTTTTCAAATCGAATCCTTTTTCTCTTTCCGGCGCGAGCCGCGCTCCGCCCCGGTGCGCGTCTTAAATTTCTATAAATCATCGACAGTTTTTTGAAAAGCAGAGCCTTTTTTCTTAATCGAAGGCTTGAACCGCTCGATTTGTATTTGTTTGAAACGCGTGATGAAGCGTTAAGAGGAATAAGGAGGAACATCGAAAGATGCACACGCCGCCGTTATTTGAAGATTTACTGATTATTCTGCTGGTTTCCGTGCCGGTCGCCTTTCTCTGCCTGCGCGTCAAATTGCCGCTGCTGGTCGGCTTGATGCTGACCGGAATCGTCATCGGACCTTACGGTCTGGGGCTTATCAAGGAGCTGGAAGCCATCGAGATTCTCGCCGAAATCGGCGTGATGCTGCTGCTTTTCACCATCGGGCTGGAATTTTCGCTGCGCCGCCTGCGCGAGATGAAAAGGCTGGTTCTGTTGGGCGGCGGCTTGCAGGTCGGCTTGACGATTGCCGCGACGGCGGGCGTCGCCGCGCTTTTCGGGCGCGAGACGAACCAGGCGATTTTTTTCGGCTTTCTGGTCGCGCTTTCCAGCACGGCGATTGTCTTAAAAAGCTACGCCGAGCGCAACGAGATAGATTCGCCGCACGGGCGGGCGGGCGTCGGGATTTTGCTTTTTCAGGACATCAGCATCGTTTTGATGATGCTGATGGTTCCGGTGCTCGGCGGCAAGGACGCGGCGAGCGTCGGCGCGATTGCGAAAACGCTCGGCGGCTCGCTCGTGGCTCTGATTCTGATTGTGGTCGCCGCGTGGCTCATCGTGCCGAGGCTGCTCCGGCAGGTCGTGCGGCTGCGCAGCCCGGAAGTTTTGATTTTAACGGCGGTTCTGGTGACGCTGGGAATGTCGTGGGTGACTTCGCATTTCGGGCTTTCGCTCGCGCTCGGCGCGTTTATCGCCGGGATGGTCATCGCCGATTCGGATTACAGTCATCAGGTGGCGGCTGACATTCTGCCTTTCCGAGACGTTTTCAACAGCCTGTTTTTCGTTTCCATCGGCTTGCTGCTCTCGCTCGCCGCGCTGGTCGAAAACTTTACTACCGTTCTGCTCTGGATAGTTCTGCTCATCGCCGGCAAGGCTTTAATCGTCTGGTCGGTCGTCCAACTGCTCGGATTTCCGCAGCGGGTGGCGGCGATGACGGCTCTCGGCTTGGCGCAAATCGGCGAATTTTCCTTCGTGCTGGCGAAATCCGGGCGGAGCGTCGATTTGCTGCCCGACACCGATTACCAGACCTTTCTCGCCGCCTCGATAATCTCGATGATTGCCACGCCGTTTATGATTTCCGCCGCGCCGCGCTTCGGCTATCTCGCCCAAAGTATTTTCAAAGACCGGAAACCTGACGAGCTGGCGGAAAACGGTGAGGAAGACATTCACCTGACATCGAGCGGCGGCTTGAACAATCACGTGATAATCGTCGGTTACGGCTTGAACGGGCGCAACCTGGCGCGCGTTCTGCGCGCCGTTCTCGTGCCCTACACGATTCTGGATTTAAACGCCGACGTCGTGCGCGAGGCGAAGGAAAAAGGCGAGAAAATCAACTTCGGCGACGCCACGCGCCGCGAGATTCTGCACCACGCGCGCATCGAAAACGCCAACGCCCTCGTGCTGGCGATGAGTGACCCGCACGCCGCCCGCCACACCGTTAAACAGGCGCGCCTGTGCAACGAAAACATCTACATCGTCGTCCGCACGCGATACACGTCGGAAATCACCGAGCTGCTCGAACTCGGCGCGGACGAGGTGATTCCCGAAGAATTCGAGACCAGCATCGAGATATTTTCGCGCGTCCTGCTGCGCTACGGCGTCGACCGTTTCACCATCGAAAGCCAGATTGAGCAAATTCGCAGACAAGGCTACGAGATGCTCCGCTCGGCGTCGCTCCACCCGCGCATCCAGATGGCAAATCTGAAAAACGTTCTACAGGAAGCGACCACCGAAACCATCAAGCTCAACGAAGACTCGCCCGTCATCGAAAAAAATCTCGGCGAGCTGAACCTCCGCGGTCAAAGCGGCGCCACGCTCATCGCCGTCGTCCGCAACGGCGAAACAAAAATCAGCCCCGGCGCAAACTATAAACTAAAAGCCGGCGACATCCTCGTCCTTTTCGGCAAACCCGAAAAAATCGAAAGAGCGGTCAAGATTCTCCAGCCCGACGAAGAAATGACGGGCGGTTTTAATCCTTAAAATAAGTCGGTAAATGAATCAGGCAGGAAAAACAAGGGGTTTCCCCTTGTTTTTCCTGCGCATGCAAATCCTACGCGAAAGCCAGCGTCAGAAAAATAGATAACAATCTCGGAAATTTTGTCCGCTTTATAACAATCGACAGATTTTTACCAGTTTAGCCAATTGCTCGTTAAATTTCACCGCAGGTTTCGTTAATTATTCGGCTCCTTCTGAAATGAGGGCATTTTATTTTGATTTGCACCCATTACGGAGGCAGAAGTTTTTGGCAAAGTCGTTTCCTTGTGGATAATTCGAGTGTGGTCGATTTTTTCAATAGGCTCGGGAATAAGATAATTCACAGCTAAATTTTCCCAATCCTTATCACGAATTGTTACAGCTTTGTTCAAAAAGAAACTTACCCAAATATCACCGATTTTTGAGTTTGGTTCTTCTTGAGAAAGTTTGTTTTCAGAAATTTCCGCGTATAATTTATCTTTTTCAAATCCGATAAAATTTCTCCCCAACCGTTTTGCCGCAATCGCTGTAGTTCCTGTTCCGCTAAATGGGTCTAAAACTATGTCGCCTTCGTCGGTTGACATTAAGATTATTCTTTCGAGTAAATGAATTGGTAATTGACAGGGATGCTCATCGCGATATTTGTTATGTTTGACCCGATGAATATCAGTCCAAACATCCGAGACTAAAGAACCAAACGGGTGAAGCATAAATTTTTTCCCGCCGTAATCTTTATGCAAATACCCACATTTTCTACATCTTTTGTGCGGATACCGAAGCTCATAAAACTTATTTTGTTTCGCCTTCTTAGGATAAAACAAATGCTGTGGTGATTAGAGGGTAAGGATTTCCGTTATTACAATTATTTTAAATTTCAGAATCAGCTTCTTCATTTTTTTCGACTATTAAAGATTCTAAACTGTCCGCATAAACAACGGGAGAGCAAATTTCACCTTCACAATATGAATCGTCATCAAACTCTGCTACTATCCAAACAAATCTTTCTTTGTTTTCCTTCTTAATTTTCATAGGCACAAGATAAGCACCTGTCGTGTATATTTTAGGTGAATCTTCAGCAAAGAAGAAATTGTCCAGTCTTTGTTCAATTTTTATAGACATACAAATACTATTTAATCTTTATCAGGAGAAGAGTATAACTGTTTCCAATTACCAGTATTTTGCCAAAGCTCAATGACTGAATCGTGCCAAGTCTCATCGTGTGGATTTTCAATTAAATGTTTCACCAGTATGTTTAAAGGTACTGGAAATTTTAACTGAAGTTTCGGCAAAAATTTTAGTCCAGAACTTTTAGTTAATTTTCTCGTTGCTTTCATCCATACTTCCAAATCGCTAAGAAAATTTGAATTAGCGGCAAAAGAAAGTTGACGCATTATAAATGGAAGCCCTTTGGTCATAACAACATAATTGTCTGGAATAAGAGCAAAGTAAATCCAATAATCACGCTCGAAAAATAGTTTATCTATTGCTGTTAAACTGCTAATTGCAATCCAATTAAACGACTTTTCCATCGTTTTTAATTCAATCTTTCTAACTTCTCCACCCTTATTCGTGGAAAGACCGTTAAATCCTGATGCTTTATTTACGAGTTGAATGTTGCAACCGCGAAAGGTTTCCACAGAACAGACAAGTCCCATACCAACCTTTTCAATTGTGTTAGGATGAATTTCTCTCATTACCTAAACAATCACCGCACCTTCAAAAAACAAGTTTACAAGTCCTTTTCTAAAAGACTCGTTAGTTTTGATTTTGCGTTTTACTGTATCGGTTGACCATTCTTTTATACTTTCCAACTCCTCTTTTGGACACCATTCTTCTTTTAAGGTCAGTTTTGAAAGCGTGTCATTGTCGGCAACCCGAATCAAGGTTATCAAACGTTTAAGGGATTCAATCGAAAATCCGGTTAATGCTAATAAAGCATCTAAGCCGGTATCTTTATCATTAAGAAACTTAACAAAAGTTTCTCTTCGTAATCCATCTGTTTCAATTTCATTTTTGAGAAGTAGTAAGGATTCTTTGAGAGCTATTAAATATCCTTCGTAACTCTCAGAAAATTCTTTATCGAAAAAGTAAAAAGTATTTTTCTCAATTATTGTGCGGAACTTCTCTTCAGTAGTCTTCATAAAATAAACGCGAATTATGTGTTTATCATAATCCGCGTTTTGAATAAACTCAAAGAGTTACGAGCCAGAATGAATTTAACTGCTGACTAATCGAATATCCAAGCTATTAACCTGTCCTAATTTAACCTCAACGCCGGTTTTTTTGAAGTTGTTGAAGCCGGTTTTGGCGGCGGTTATTGTGTATGTGCCGTGGGCGACGGGTTTGATGAGGTATTTGCCGTCGGGGTCGGTGTTGGCGGTTTGGGCGGTTTCGGCGATTGTTATGGTTGCGCCAGCGATGGGTGTGTTGTCGGTTTGATTGGTGACTGTGCCTTTTAGTTGCGTCGTGGTGGTTTGCGGGTCGAGGATTTTGCGGGCGGATTGGTAGGTGGCGACGAAATCGGGGTTGGTGGCGGCGAACATTTCGATGAGTGTGTCCATTCGTTCGGTCAGAATGGCGTCGGCTTCGTCGAAAAGCTGGGCGAGGCTGGTGACTATGGTGGATTGCGTGGTTTTCGCGGCGCGCGGTTTCGGGGCGGCTTCGGCGTAGGCGTCGATGGCGGTTTGCAGTTCGGTCAGTTTGGCGGCGGTGACGCCGTAATCGGCGAGCGCGGCGAGGTTTGCCGCGCCCAAATCGTGGATGTTCTGGCATCGCGGCGCGAGCATCGCGTCTTTGGTTCGCAGCAAACTGCTGTTCGTAAATTTTACTTCCTGTTTCAAGGTGTTGTTGCCGGTGGCGGCGGCGTAAGCGGTAATCGCGCCCGCGATTGCGGCGGCAATCCGGCTCAGATTCTGCTTCCGAGCCATTTTGTCCGCCGCGATGCCGGTCGTCGCCATATCCTGCTGCTGCGCGACTTCTTTAATGGTGCTGATTTTGTCTTTTAATTCGTCGTGAGCCGTTTTAAAGGCGTTGATTGTAGCGACTGTCGCCACGTTGTCCTGACACACGGTTTTAACGGCTTCATACATATTAAGTTTTGCTTCCTGAGCTGCTTTCATCTGAATTTATCTCCTTTTCTATTGGGTTTTTATTTGTAAGTGTTGCCGGTCGGGATTGAAGAATTAGCGATTATTGCCGGCTGCGCGTTCCGCCTGAATGCGATGCCGGATTTGGAAAAACGCGTTTGATTAGAGTCGAAACGACGATTGAACGACTTGAATCGCCCTTTGAGCGTATTGAAGTGTTCGTTGAACGAGTTGAAGTCTTTATTGAAGGACTTGAAGTCTGCTTTGAACGACTTGAAGTGTTCATTGAACGACTTGAAGTCTTCGTTGAACGACTTTAACTGTCCTTTGAACGACCTGAAGTCTTCATTGAACGACTTGAAATGTTCGTTGAACGTATTGAAGTCTTCATTGAACGACTTGAAATGGTCATTGAACAACTTGAAATGGTCTTTGAACGAGTTGAAGTCTGCTTTGAACGACTTAAAGAGTGTATTGAATGACGGGAAAAGCGGCTTTTTAAGATGTCAAAGACCGTGGGCTGGACTTTGTCAGCGAGCGGCGGGCGCGCATTTTGAAGGGCGTTTGCCTGTTTGGGAAATGCGCTCTGCCGCTTTTGTGTTGCGAGATTAGCACCGAATAAAGTAAATTTCAAGGATTTTTTTGCAGGGTTTTGCGCGGCGTCGGGAGACGGGCGGATTGAGATTATTTTTCCGCGAGCTTTCTCTGCTTCTCGAAATGCTCGAAAATTTCCTTTGCGGCTTTTGCGCCGACGAAGGGTGCGAGCTGTTCGACGCTCGCCTGCGCGACTTTTTCGAGCGAGCCGAAATTTCTCAGGAGTTTCAGCTTGCGCTTGTCGCCGATGCCGGGAATGGCTGTGAGTTCCGAGGTGAAATCGCGCATCTCGCGGCGCTTGCGGTGATATTGAATTGCCGTGCGGTGCGTTTCGTCGCGGATTTGCTGGACGAAGCGAAAGACGGGCACGCCCGCTTCAAAGAAAATCGGGCGGTCTTCGTAGCCGAAGCGCAAAAGGTGCGAGATTTCGTTGTGCCGCCTGGGCGGCTTGACCAAGCCGACGAGCGTTATCACGCCTTCCAAATCGAGGTCGCGCATCGCGGCGGCAGCCGCCGAAAGCTGTCCTTTGCCGCCGTCGATAAAGACCAATTGCGGCAGCGGCTTGTCCTCGTTCAGCAATCTTTTGTAGCGGCGAAAAACGGCTTCGTTCATCGAGGCGAAATCATTTGCGCCTTCCACGGTCTTGATTATCAGGCGGCGAAACTCGGCGCGGTTCGGCTTGCCGTTTTCGTAGACGACGATTCCGGCGACGTTCTCCGCGCCGGAGATGTTCGAGATGTCGAACGATTCGATTCTTTGGGGGAAATGCGGCAGTTCGAGAATTTCCATCAAATCTTCCAGAACTTTCTGCGCGGCGGGCTGCAGGACGCGGAAACGCTGCTCGAAAGCGATTTTGGCGTTGTTTTCGACCAGCTCGATCATATCGCGCTTCTGCCCGCGTTTCGGGTCGAGGATTCGGACGCGCCGACCGCGCCGCTCGCTCAGAGCCTTTTCCAGAATCTCGCGGTCTGCGAAATCGGCGGGCACGTTGATTTCGAGCGGCACGTAATCCGACGAATAATACTGCGAGAGAACCTCGCTCAGAAAATCGGAGATGTTGAAATTTTCCTCGTCCAAATCTTCCCAGAAAAACTCGCGCCGCCCGACGACTTTGCCCTCGCGCATCGTGAAAAGCTGAAGGGCGAGCCGCGCGCCTTCGCGGTAGAAGCCGAAAATATCCACGTCGCGCTCAAAGGTCGTCGCCATCTTCTGCTGCTCGCCGATGGCGAGGACTGTTTTGTGCAAATCGCGGTATTTCGCCGCCAGCTCGTAATTTTCCGTCTCGGCGAAATGCCACATTCTCTGTTCCAGCGCATCGGCAAGCTCCCTGTTTTTGCCTTCGAGCAAAAGCTTGACGTCGGCGGTCGCCTGCGCGTATTCGTTCGGCTTGCAAAGCTCCTTGACGCAGGGCGCGAGACAGCGTTTCAGGTGATATTCCAGGCACGGGCGCGGCAGCTTGCCGTCGATTTCGATGTCGCAGGTGCGCAATTGAAACGTGCGGTTGATTAAATCCAGCGTTTTTCGCGCCAGATTTGCGGGCAGGAAAGGTCCGTAATAGCTCGCGCCGTCGCGCAGGATTTTGCGCGTGATGACGACCTTCGGAAACGGCTCGTTCGTCATCTTTAAATGCGGATACTGCTTGTCGTCCTTTAATAAAACGTTGAAGCGCGGCTTGTGTTTTTTGATGAGATTCGATTCCAGCACGAGCGCTTCGACCTCGTTATCAACGACGATAAACTCGAAATCGGCGATGCGCTTGACCAGCTCGCGCGTTTTTCTGTCCTGGTTGCGCGACGATTGAAAATACTGCCGGACGCGATTGCGCAGGCTTTTCGCCTTGCCGACGTAGATGATTTTCCCGTCCGCGTTTTTGTGCAGGTAAACGCCCGGCACGGCTGGCAGCGTTTTGAGCTTTTCGTCCAGAGTCATTGATTAAATTCTAACGCGAAGCCGTGACGAGTTGAAAGCGAAAAATTGTATTGACTTTTTCCGGCGTTTTGAAAAAATAAACTTAAACGCGCTTTACAAACTAATTAAAGGGAGAAATTTATGGCAAAAGAAACTACAAGAATGATTTTGCAGTCGATGATTGCGCTTTCTTCGGCGGCGCTCGGACTCGTGGCGGCGCTGGCTTGGAACGACGCCATCAAGGAGACCATCAAACAAATTCTGGGCGAAGACGAAAGTCTCGCTTCAAAATATACTTACGCGATTCTGGCGACGGTTATTGCGGTCGTCGTCGTTCTGGTTCTGGCGCGGCTGGCGGCTAAAGTCGGCGGCGAAGCGGCGATTGCGCGCGAGGCTGAAGGATAAAGCGATTTTAGATTTGCGATTTTAGATTTGCGATTTTAGATTATGTTTTTAATCTAAAATCGCAAATATGCAAACGATACTCACAAAATCGCCCGCCGAAGCCGCCCGGTTTATCCGGCGCGGCGGTCTGGCGGCGTTTCCGACCGAAACGGTTTACGGGCTCGGCGCGGACGTTTTCGACGAGCGCGCCGTCGAAAAGATTTTTATCGCCAAAGGTCGCCCGGCGGACAATCCTTTAATCGCGCACGTCGGAAGCCTCGAACAAATCGGGCTGCTCGCCTCGGAAATCACGCCCGCCGCGCAGAAATTTATCGAGGCGTTTTTTCCTTCGCCGTTGACGCTGGTTTTGCCGAGAGCGGAAAAAGTTCCCTTAATTGCCACGGCGAATTTAGAAACAATCGGCGTGCGAATGCCGAACAGCAGGCTTGCGCTGGAATTTCTAAAAGCGTGCGCGACGCCCGTCGTCGCTCCGTCGGCGAATCTTTCCGGCAAGCCTTCGCCGACGACGTGGCAGGCGGTTTTTGAAGATTTAAACAATCGCATCGACTGCATCTTACAGGGCGAGATGACCGAAATCGGGCTGGAATCGACCGTCGTTGACTGCACTTTGCGCGTTCCGCTCGTTTTGCGCGCGGGCGCGATTTCGCTCGAAGCCCTGCGAAAAATAGCTCCCGAAACCTTGCTCTACCAGGTAAGGGAAAACGAAGCGGTCAAAAGTCCGGGCTTGCGCCACAGGCATTATTCGCCGCGCGCGCGGGTTGTTTTGGTAAGCCCGAAGTCCGAAGTCCAAAGTCCCGATTCCGGCGCGTTTATCGGTCTTGAAAATCCCGGTGCGGAATTTGATTTCGTGAAAATCTGCGGCTCGATTGAAGAATACGCGCGCGAAGTCTTTAATTTTTTCCGCGAGTGCGACCGTCGCGGCATCCAGACGATTTACTGCGAGGCGGTCGAGGAAAAGGGAATCGGCTTGGCTTTAATGGACAGGCTGAAAAGAAGCAGCCGGTAGACAGCGGCAGCCGTCGGCGGTCAGTCGCCGGTTGTCAGCGGAACGCTTTACCGTTAAAATCAACTCTTAAAAATAATTTGTAGCGGCGAGCCGGAAGCCTCCCACTGACCGCTCAAGGCTGACCGCCGACAACTGTTTTATGCACATCACCCGAGTCGAACTGGAAAACATCAAATCTCACGCTCAGGCAGCTTTCGAGTTTCAGCGCGGCACGACCGCCATTACCGGCGCGAACGGCGCGGGCAAAACGACGATTATCGAAGCCATCGCGTGGACGCTGTTCGATTTGCTCGACTATAAAAAAGACGATTTCGCGCGGCGCGGCGCGAAAACGAAAGGCGTCGCGCGCGTCACGTTCGAGAGCGGTCTGGACGAGCGCGAATACGTCATTTATCGCGACACCGCCAACGGTTATTACGTTTTCGACCCGCAGCTGAAGACGCGCATCGCCGATAAAAAGGAAGAAGTCTCGCGCTTTTTGTGGCAGCATCTCGGCGTCGAGGCGGGCACGGATTTGGAGACGCTTTTTCGCCGCGCCATCGGCGTTCCGCAGGGCACGTTTACGGCGATTTTTATGGAAACGGCGACCGAGCGGAAAAAGGCTTTCGACAAGCTTCTGAAAGTCGAGGAATATCGCCAGGGCGCGGAAAAGCTGCGCGAGACGGTTAATTTCGTGCGCGCCGGAATCAACGCCGCGCAGGTGAAAATCGCCCGCGCCGAAGGCGAATTGATGCGGCTCGAAACGTTTGAAAACGAGCATAAAATCGTTTCCGAACAAATCGAAAATCTTTCCGGCAGCCTCGAAAAATTAAACTCGGAAGTCGCGGAAAAGCGCGCCGAGGTTAAAAGCCTCGACGAAATCGAAACGCAGGTCAACGAATTGAGGACGCGCCGCGACCGTTTGCAGTCGGAATCGACGACCGCCGAAGTCGTGCGCGGGCAAAGAGAAACGGAAACGAAGCTGGCGCGCGCCGCTTCCGAAAAATTAAAGCTCGTCGAAGCCGATTACAAAACGCACGTTGCCGCGCTCATGGAACTGAAAAATCTCGAATCGCAGCGTCTCGAGCGCGATAAAATTCGCAATCAACAGGCGAAAATCGAGAACGAGATTATCAGGGCTTTAGCCGAGCGAAAAAGCTTAAACGATAATCTGGCGAAAATCGTCGAGGCGAAAGAAAAAATCGTTTCGCTTCAGCCGCAAACGGTTGAGCAGAATGAGCTTGAATCGAGGCGCGAGCAGCTGATAAAGGAAAAAGCCGAAGCCGCCGCCTTTCAGAAAACGATTGCCAGCCTCGAAGAAAAAATCCTGCGCCTGCGCGAGAGCTTCAAGGAAAACAACGCCAAGCTGAAAGAAGCCGAATCGAAAACCGCCGACGCCCGCCAGGTCGAGATTCTGCAAAAACGCGACACCGATTTGACGAACCAGCTCGCCGAGTTTCGCGCCGGGCTGTCGCGCGACGAAAAATTTCAGAGCGAAATCCGCAACGGCTTGTGCCCGATTCTGTCGCAAAGATGTCTGAATTTAAAACCGGGCGAAACGCTCGAAGGCTTTATCAAAACGCAGTTTTCCGAGACGAAAAAGCAAATCATCACGCTCGAAGTCGAGCAGAAAGAAGTCTTTGAAGCCCTGCGGACGGCGCGCGAAGCCGAAAAATTCCTCGGCGGTCTGGAAGCCTATCGCCAGCGCGAAAGGGAAATCAGGGAAGAAGGAATCCGGCTGAAAACCGAGCAGGATGCTTTAAAGGCGCGCATCGAAAATCTGTCGCAGCTCGAAAGACAAATCGCCGAAATCGAAAGCCGTCTGAAGCTGTTGGACAATCCGAAGGCGCGCGTTCTGGCGTTTGAGCGCGAGGCGCGGCGCGAAACGGAATTTGCGGAAAATCTGTCGAAAATCGAAAAAAATCTGGCTCGGCTGGAAACGGAAAAATCCGATTTCGGCGAGCAATTATCGAAGTTTGAGACGCTCGACGCTGAATGGAAGCGGCTTTCGGACGAGCGCGAACGGACGGCGGCGGCGCATCGCGAATTTTTGACCAACGAGGCGCTGGCGAAAACGCTGGAAACGCGCGAAGCCGAATTCGCGAAAGCCTCGGAAAAAGCCGCCGAACTGAAAATTGCGCTGGAAAACTCGTCCGCCGAATTTGAAGCGGCTAGCCAAACTTACGACCGCCAGCGGCATCTGAGCGAGAAGGCTGCACTGCTCGAAGCCGAAAAACGGCTGGCGGAAACGCGCGCCACTTTTGAAGCGGCGAAGCGGCGCGAAAGCGATTTGAGCGCGGAACTCAAACGCTTAAAAGAGATTCGCGTAACGATGCAGGCGGAATTCAAGGAAAAAGAACGGCTGGAAAAAATCGGAGAGGCGACGGATTTTATCCGCGAAACCTTAAAAGAAGCCGCGCCGCGCGTCGCGCGAAATTACGTCTATCACGTTTCGCTCGAAGCCAACCAGATGTATCGCGAAATCACCGGAAACGCCGAGCGGACGCTGAAATGGACGGAAGATTACGGCATCGTGCTGGAAGAAAACGGCTACGACCGACCGTTTGTCAATCTGTCCGGCGGCGAACAGATGGCGGCGGCTTTAAGTGTTAGACTCGCGCTTTTGAAACAGCTATCGGACGTGCGGCTGGCGTTTTTTGACGAGCCGACGACGAATATGGACGCGGCGCGGCGCGAAAATCTGGCGACGCAAATCGGCAACATTCGTCACTTCGACCAGCTTTTCGTCATTTCGCACGACGACACGTTTGAAGGCTATGTGGACAATGTGATTTCGGTCGGCGCAGAAGCGGCAGTAAGTGAAAATGAATAATTCGTTAGAAAACAAAGGATTTAAACGCGGGTTCAAGGCAGGAATTATTTTGTCTTTATTTGCACAATTATTCAGTTTTCTCAGTTATGTATTTTCTCTTCTCAGTCGCGGAACACATCCGAACATAAGCGTTCATTGTTTTTGGGATATTGGATTTCCATTTTCTATGTATTACGGAATGTATGATATTTTTCACGGCAATTTAAGTTTTACAGGTCTTGTTGGAAATTTAGCGGCTGCAATCATTTTTAGTTTCATATTAGGTTTAATTTTTAAATTAATTTGGGCAAAATCGGCGTCGCGGCGCATAAATTTAAAGTAGTTTTATGAAGGAAGTCACCATCGTCTGCGACGGCTCATCGCTCGGCAACGGCAAGGGAACGACGCGCGCGGCGGCTTGCGCGGTGCTCGGCTATCGCGGGTTCTGGCGGGCGTTCGGCGAATATCTCGGCAACGCGACGAACCAGCAGGCGGAAATCGCGGCGGCGTGGGTCGGCTTGAAAACGCTGCGCGAGCCTTGTAAGGTAAAGGTTTTGACCGATTCGCGCTACGTCGTCGAAACGATGACGGGAAATTTTCGTAAAAAAACGAATCTCGACTGGTGGGCGAAGCTGGACGAAGCGGCGAAAAAACACAAAATAACCTGGGAATGGACGAAGGGTCACGCCGGGCACGAGATTCAGGAAATCGCCGACAAGATGGCGCGCCGGATGGCGAAGCTTGGAAAAGTTGACGAAACGATTTTAGACGAAGCCGTCGCGGAAATAGGAGTGAAGGAAATTTGAACCGCAGAGACGCGGAGACGCGGAGACAAAAATTAACGCGGATAAGGGAGATAGACGAGGATAAGAGAAAAAATTATCCGGTCTGCCCGGTCTATCCCTGTCTGAATTTTTCTCTGCGCCTTTGCGTCTCTGCGGTTTTAATTTCGCTTTGCCTGATTAACGGTTTTGCGCAGAGGCAGAACGCTCTCGGCTGGGTCTGGCAGAATCCGCTGCCGCAGGGAAATCCGCTGTATTCAATCGGGTTTGCCAAAGACCGCGAAACCGGCTTTGCGGTCGGCGCGGACGGCACGATTCTTTCGACCGTCGACGGCGGCTTTAGCTGGAAATCGCAGATTCCGCCGGTCAATACGATTTTCTTCGGCGTCCATGTCAAAGACAAAATGCGGGCGGTCGCCGTCGGCGCGCGCGGCGTGATTTTGCTGACCGAAAACGGCGGAAAAGACTGGCGCGAAATCAAATCTCCGAGCAAAGACCATCTTTACAGCGTCACGTTTGCGGGCGAAACGCAGGAAAACGGCTGGGCGGTCGGGACTTACGGGCGAATTCTGCGCACCGTCAACGGCGGTCTCTCGTGGCAGGAACAGATTTCAAACACGAGCGAGCATCTGGTCAAAGTCGCGTTCTTTAATCAAACGGAAGGCGCGGCGGTCGGCGCAAACGGCGTGATTCTGACGACCAAAAACGGCGGTTTCACGTGGAACGTGAGCGTTCCGTGCCCGGAGCTGGCGATGACCAACGTCGTTTTTCTGACAAAAGAAAAGCTCATCGCGGTCGGCTACGGCGGCTGCGTCGTTCGCAGCGACGACGCGGGCAAAACGTGGTCGAGAATCAACGTCTTCACGCGCGCCGATTTTCTGGCGCTCGCCTTTACGGATGAGAAAAACGGCTGGATGACCGACTCGAACGGGATGGTCTGGCTGACGGGCGACGGCGGCTCGACGTGGCTGCCGTTTAACGTGCGGACGCGCCCGAAACTCGTCGCGCTTCATTTCAGCGATAATTTCACCGGCTGGTCGGTCGGCGAAAACGGCTTGATTATCCGCACTGACGACGGCGGCTACAGCTGGCAGCGGCTTTCCGAAGGCGGGCGCGAGGACGTCAACGATTTGACTTTCTTCGACGAAAATCTCGGCTGGTCGGTCGGCTCGCGGGGCAGAATCTGGCTGACGAACGACGGCGGGCAAAACTGGCTGCCGGTTTTCTCCGACGTGGAAACGAATCTGAACGCCGTGTTTTTTCTGAACGACGAGCGCGGTTTTATCGTCGGCGACAAAGGCACGGTTCTGCGCACCATCAACGGCGGCGCGAGCTGGGGCAAAGGCATCTCCAATGCGTCGGAAGATTTATCGGGCGTGGCTTTTATCAACGGTAAAACGGGCTTCGCTGTCGGAGCAAACGGCACGATTCTGCGCTCGGATTCGGCGGGCGCGTATTGGGAATACGTCGAGTCGGGCGTGAAAGTCTGGCTCGAAGACGTAAAGTTTACCGACGACAAGCACGGTTTTATCGTCGGCGACAAGGGAACGATTCTGCGCACCGAGGACGGCGGCTTTACGTGGCAGAAAGTCAAAACGAATCTGCGGGAAAACCTTTACGCCGTTAGTTTTTTCGACGACAAAACCGGCTTTACCGTCGGCGCGGGCGGCACGATTCTGTCCACGACCGACGGCGGCGCGACCTGGATCGACCAGGAAACTAATCTGAAAATGAATCTTTACGCCGTCTCGGTTCTGCGCAGGAACGAAGCGATTGCCGTCGGCGAGCAGGGCGCGGTTCTGCGGACGCTGGACGGCGGAAAAACGTGGGAGATTCAGCCGAATGTTACTTCTAAGTCATTGCAGGCGGTAGTTTATCGCGGCGGTACGGAGCTTTGGGTCGCGGGACGCGGCGGCGCAATCCTGAAACGCTCGCAGACGCTTGAGACCGTTAAAACCGCCGCGCCGCCGAAAGCCCCGCCGCTTTTAAGAAATCTGACCAGACAGCAGAAACCGAGGCTGAAAACGCCGATTCTGACCATCACCGACGACGGCGACATCCCGCCCGCCGTGCCGCCGAAAAGGGAAAATTAACTGGTAACTGAGAACTGATAGTGAAAAGCCGTCAGCTATCGGCAATCAGCCCTCAGCTTCAAATTCTGAATTATCAACTATCAGTTCTCACTTCTCGGTTAATACGGAAATCCACTCGCCGTCCGTTTCGATTTTAAAATCCGAAATCTGAAATTTTTCCAGTTCCGAAGCGATTAGATTTTCCTGTTCCTTCAGGATTCCGGACAAGACCAGAATCCGCTTCGTTTTTTCGATTAATAAAGGCAGCAGCGGGATGATAACGTCGGCGGTCAGGTTGGCGCAGACGAAATCGAACTCCGGCGTCTCTTCGGAAATCGAGCCGACGTAGAACTCGATTTCCTCTGCCGCGCCGTTCATCTCGGCGTTTTCGCGGGCGATTTTTATCGAATCTTCGTCCGTATCGCAGGCGAGGATTGAGTCGGAAGTCGAGAGTCGAAAGTCGAGAGCCGGAAGATTTTCTCCCGACTCCCGACTCCCGGCTTTTGCCTTTAATTTCGCGGCGGCAATCGCCAGAATGCCTGTTCCCGTGCCGACGTCGAGAAAGCTCATTTCGCTCGTGTAATTTTCCTCAATCGCCCTGAGACACAGTCGCGTCGTTTCGTGCGTGCCCGTTCCGAAAGCCATCGAAGGCTCGATATAAATCGTGAATTTATCCGGTTTTTCAGTCTTTTCCCAGGTCGGCGCGACGATGAATTTACCGGTTTCGGTCGGTCGCCAGTGTTTTTTCCATTCGGAAAGCCAGTCGATATTTTCGACCTCACGCGTTTCGATTTTCAGAACCGCGCCGGGCGAAAGATTGTAGATGCGCAGGGCTTCGCTCAACTGCTCGCGAACGCTTCCGGCTTCCGGTTTTTCGTTGAAATAACCGGCGACGCAGACGGGCGCGCCCGCACTTTTGCGAAGATTATTGATTTCCGTTCCGGCTGAATCCAGCTCGTTGAGCGCAAACTCGACGGCTTCCGCGGCTTTAGCTTCAACCGTGATTTCGACCGCGAACCAGTCCTGATTTTTCATCGCTGCGATTCCTCGATGCCGATTTCGTTCAAATCGCGCTCGCTGTTGCGCCAGTCTTCGACGACTTTGACGAACAGTTGCAGGTAGACGCGCGTGCCCAAAAGCTTTTCCATATCGAGGCGCGCGCGCGTGCCGATTTGGCGCAGCTTCGCGCCCTGTTTGCCGATAATAATCGCTTTCTGCGACGACCGCTCGACGTAAATCGCGCAGTAAATTCTCATTAAGTTCGGGTCGGATTCGTCGAATTTTTCGGTCACGACCGCCGTCACGTAGGGAATTTCCTCGCCCGTCGTTTCCAGAATCTTTTCGCGCACCATCTCGGCGACGATTGTCCGCATCGACTGGTCGGTCAGTTCGTCCTCGGCGAAAATCGGCTCGCCTTCGGGCAGATGTTTCGTGATTTGCCTTAATAAATTATCAATCGCCTCGCCTTTGAGCGCGGAAATCGGCACGATTTCGGCAAAATCGTATGCCCGCGCGTATTCTTCGATGAGCGGCAAAAGGGCGTTTTTGTCTTTGAGCTTGTCGATTTTATTTAAAACCAGAATCGACGGCTTGTCCGCCTGTTTGACCAAATCGAGCACGAATCTGTCGCCGTTTCCGGTCGAAACGGAAGCGTCGCGCAGCAGCACGACGACGTCGACCGACAGAATCGCGTCGTGAACCGCCGCCATCATCCGGCGGTTTAATAAATATCCGGGTTTATGCACGCCCGGCGTATCGACGAAGACGATTTGTCCTTCGTCGCCGGTGACGATGCCCTGAATTTTATGGCGCGTCGTCTGCGGCTTGTTCGAGACGGCGGCGATTTTCTCGCCGACCAGATGATTTAAAAGCGTGGATTTTCCGGCGTTCGGTCGCCCGATTAAAGCGACGTAGCCGCTCCGGTAATTTTCATTTAACATTTATCATTTACCATTTAACAGATTGACTTAATGATAAATGATAAATGATAAATGTTAAATGTTCGTTCAGCGGACTCTGACGCGCACTTGCTTACTGCCGCACGGCGAATGGAAGGTGACGGTGAAAATCCCGGTTCTCGGGCTGATTGACTTGATGACGAAAAAGGCGCGGCGCGATTGTCTGCCGATTTCCGGCTCGAGCACGACGCTGACGTCGTCGGGATTGCTGGAAGTCGCGGTGATTTTCGTGGTGTCGTTGTCGCTGTCGCTGTAACCGACCAGAATTCCGAGATTTCCGCCGTTGTGTAAAAGCGAAATGCTGTTTTGCCCGACTATCAGGGAGCACGACGCCGGATTTTCGCCCGGCAGATTGTCGGTGACGATGACGCGCACCCGCTGCTCGCCCGTGTCGACCGGGTCGCCGGTTCCCGGTTTTTCTTCCGCCGGTTTCGTCTGCTGCTGCTGCTGCTGCTGTTGCGGTTGCGGTTCAGGCTGCGGTTCTTCGGTTCGAGGCGTTTCCGGCGATTTTTCTTCCGGCGTCGGCTCGGTCTTCGGTTTTACCGCTCCGCCGGTCTCGCTTCTCGGAACGCTGATAACAATCGGGTCGAACAGTGTTTTGTCGCCGCCGGTTTGAGTTTTTGTTTCGCCTGGTTTCTTTTCCAGCCGGTCGGTCACTTCGACGACGGGTTTTCCTGATTTTACTTCGGTCGGCGTCGGGCTTGGCGTTGTTTCGGCGGTAGTTTTTTTCAGAGGGTCGGTGACCTCGACGACCACTTTTTCCGGTTTAATCTCCGGCGTTCGGTTCGGCGCGGTTTCGACTTTCGCGACCGTTTCCGGCGCAGGCTCGATGCGCGTTTCCGGCGTCGGGCGGATTTCGGGCGACGGCTCCGTTTCGACCTGTTCGGGAGTGGTTTCCGTTTTTATTTCGGGTGTCGGCGTAGTTTCGATAACGGGCGACGGCTCGGCGGTCGGACTCGGAAGCGGTTTGACTTCCGGCGTCGGCGTCGTTTCAGGAGCGGGAGTTTCTTCCGTTTTCGGCGTCGGAGAAGTTTCCGCGACCGGCACGACGACGGGCGTCATTTCGGATTGTTGCTGCTGCGGCGACGGCGGCAGATTCGACGTAACGACGACGCGCATTGACGACCGGCTCGGCTCTACTCTCGCCTGCGTTGTCTCTTCGACTTTCGTCGACGTCGTTTCAATCGCGGGCGTAGCGGTCGGGCGCGGCGCGGTTTCGAGCGCCGGAACGGGCGACGGCGAAGTCTCGACTTTGGCTTGCGTTTCGGCGTTCTCCGTCTGCTTGATTAAAAAACTGACGGCGGGCTTCGGCTTGGCGCTGATTTTCGCGTCCAAGCCTTCGAGCGTGCCGTTGATTTTCTGATAAAGATTTTCGATGACGATGCGTTTCGACTGGTCAGGCTCGCCGTTCACGTAGCTTCTTATATAAGCGTCGAGCGCTTCGCTCGCCTTTCCGCCGGCTTCGAGCGACGCGCCGAGACGCCACATACTCGAACGCCACCAGGCGCTTTTTTCCGGCAGAATCCCGACGGCGCGCTTCAGCCGAACACCGGCTTCCTGCGGTTTTTCCTGCTGATAAAGCGACCAGCCCGCGATTTCCTCGATGCGCCCGCGCAGGATGTTTAAAAGCATCTGGCGCGGCAGATTCGGCACGATAACCAATTGCCCGCGCTGCATCGCCAGATTGCGCGTGTCGAAAAGCTCGTCCGCCAGCACCGCCGACGAAGGCGATTCGACGTCGAGCGAAGCATCGACGCCGCGAACCGCGCCCTGCGTCAGCTCCAGCACTTTCGGGAGCGCGATTTTTTTCTGCAAAAGACGGTTGGCGACGTAAATCTGGCGGAAGGTTTTCGCGTTGTCCTCGCCTTTGATGAATTCGTCGGCGGCGGCGGAAATTTGCGCTTCGTTCGGCTCTTTATCGTCGTTCAGCTTCTGGTAGAGATACAAAAGGCTTTTCAGCCGGGCGGCGGTTTCGGGATTATCGGCGGCGAAGTTTTCAAAAATACTGGCGCGGCGCTCGGGCGCAAGCAAATCGACGAAGTTTTTCGATTCCTTTAAAACCCTGTTTCCGAGCCGCGTATAAATCACGCCTTCGTCGACGATAAATCTTTTGCGCAGCTCGGCGGCGGCTTCCTCGTAGAATCCGGCGGCGAGGCGCGCCGAAGCCAGCTCGTAATCGAGCGTCGGGAAATTTCCGTATTGACGCGCGGTGAGCAGGGCTTTTTCCGCTTCGAGCGGTTTCTTTTGCAGCATCAGCGCGCGGGCGAGCGCGATTTGTCCCCACGTATAGCGCGGCTCGACCGTCACGGCTTTCTGCGCGTAATCGACCGCCTTATCCGCCTGACCGTGCGACGCATACCAGTAAGCCGCGCCGGTCAGCAGAAACAGGTTGTTCGGATTCGCTTCGAGCGCGCGGGCAAGCTCGGCTTCGGCTTCCGTCTGTTTTCCGGCGTCGAAAAGCGACAGAATCAAGCCGGTCTGCGCGGTGTTGTCGGCGGCGTCTTTTTCCAGAATTTCGCGATAGAGCGCGGCGGCTTCGTCGGGTTTTCCGATGGCGCGCTTCATTTCCGCCAGCGAGCGTTTCGAGATGATCGAGTTCGGGTTCAGCTCCAGCGCGCGGGCGTAAGCGTTGGTCGAGGCTTCCAAATCGAAATTCAGACGGTTCGCCATCCCGAGCATCTGGTAAGCGGCGATTTGCGTTTCGACCGGCAATGTCGCGGCGGCATCTATGGCGAGAACCTTATCCGCCAGCCGCTTGGCGTCTTCGGCGCTTTCGACGCCCAGATAAAACGTGCCTAAAGCCAATAATTGCTGCGGGTTTCCTTCGACTTTTTCCTCGATGATTCTGGCGATTTCAAATGCGGCTTTCGGCTGCCCGCGATAGAAAAGATTGGTCGGAAACTGCAAGAGGACTCTGGCGAAAAGCTCGGGGGAAATTGGCTTCGGCGCTTCGGACGCGGCGAGCAGAAACAGCTTGACGCCTTCTTCGGTTTCGCTCAGGCGCAGCTTTTCTTCGGCGATTTCGGCGCGAGCGCTGACGATTAATTCGAGAGCGCGCGTCTTTTGCGCTGATTTCGGGAAATCGCCCAGAAACTTTTGCAGCGCCGCTATTCTTTCGGGCGCGCTCGTTAAGGCGACGGCTTTGTCGAATTCTCCGGTCTCGTCGGCTTTGACGACGGGCGTTTTTTTAACGGTCGTCGTTTTCGGCTTCGGCTGGGCGAAAGCCGCGGCAGGCAATAATAAAAGAACGATTAATAACAGCGGATAAAATCTTTTCATGCTAAACCTTTATTCGTATGTTCACGCGCGCGGATTTTGTGGCTTCGGATAATTTAACCACGAAACGAGGAGAAAAGACACGCGCAATTTAATCTACAGTTTATCATTTAACAAAACTCCGGGATAAATGTTAAATGTTAATTGATGAACGAACTCAACGAATTCTGGGCAAACTCAATCGATGAAGCCATCAATCAAGCCCGCGCCGAGGGGCGGCACGACGTCGCCGATTATCTCTCGCTAAAGGCGACGAACGACGAAATCCGCGCCGCCTCGTGCCGCTGGCTGTTTGAATCGCTGCTGGAAATCGCGCACGAAACGATGCGCAGCAGCAGCGGCTTGAATCTGAAAATCGAAAACGAAAACCCGTATCGCTTTGAAATGAACCGGGCGACGATGGTCGGTTCATTGCTCGAATTCACGTTCGGAATTCGCAAACTGAGCGCCGAGGCGGGCTGGACGCGGACGCCGCAGGACGGATTTATGCGCGGTGGCGCGCTCGCCTGCGCCCGTCTTTTGCATTTCGGGCAGGCTAAATACAACGCCGAGCTGATTCTAGCCCGCGTGGCGAATTCCGCGCCGCAATGGTTCGCCGTCGACCGCGCAGGCGTCCGCACGCCTTTTGATTCAAACAACTTACGCGAGCATTTCAGGATTTTTCTGGGCTGAATCTGAGACGCGCGCCGCCCGGAAGGCGTTGCTTCGGCGTTGCAAGCAAATTAATTATGTGTGAAAATTTTCTATTGAACTTGTTTTTTTATCAGGAGATTTTTAATAGTGAAAGCAGAACTGGAAAAGTTAATTGAGCTGCAAAAAACCGATACCAATATCAGAAAACTGAAAAAAGCCATCGAAACAGCAGACCAGAGGCGTGCCGCGATTGAACAGGAGTTTGAACAGCACGCCTCTTCCATTCGCGAGATACAAACGCGCCGCGACACAGCCCGCGCCGAGCGCGACCGCCTGGAAACGCAGATTGCCGAGAATAAAACTTATCTGGAACGCGCCGACCGCAACCTGAAACACGCGCAGAACCAGAAGGAATACGAAACCGCGATGCGCGAGACCGACGCTCTGCAAAAACAAATCGCCGCGCTCGAAACGCAGGCTCTGGAAAAAATGACGACCGTCGAGGAAGTGGAAAAAATCCTCGCCGAGCGCGCCGAAGAAATTTCCAGCCTCGAATCGAACCGCCTGAGCAGCCTCGAAACTTTTGAAACCGAGCATAACGCCAACCTCGCCGAACTCGACAGCGAGCTGAAAAAACGCCACGACGTTTTCGTCACGCTGCCGACCAACCTGGCGAACGTCTACAACCGCCTCGCGCAGCGCAGCCGCGACGGAATCGCCGTCGCCGAAGTCAAAAACGGCTCGTGCAGCGCCTGCTTTATGAAGCTCCGCCCGCAGATGCAGGTCGAAATCAAAAGAGGCGACCAAATCATCACCTGCGAAAGCTGCACGCGGATTTTATACACCACGCCGGCGACCGAATCGAAAGCGGCAACGCAGGAAGGCTAAACC
>JALZHR010000057.1 GCA_030860665.1 Acidobacteriota bacterium | reverse complement strand
GAGTACAATGACGACCGCGCGAATTACAATGACGACCGCGCGGATTACAATGACGACCGCGGCGGTTACACTGGCGACCGCGGAAATTACTTTGACGACCGCGGAAGTTACTTTGGCGACCGCGGGAGTTACTTTGACGACCGCAAAACTCTTCTTTTCGCCGCGAAAATCCAAAATAAGTTAAAATGCGCTTATGGAAAACGGGAAAACGAAAAATCAGACCGAATCGCTGCGGCTGCTGCCTTCGGTCGATGCGCTTTTGCGAGCCGAAGCGGCGCAAAAGCTGGTGTCTCAGACCGGCGCGCGGCATCTGGCAAGGCTGGCGCGCGCCGTGACCGATTCGCTCAGGCGGAGCTTGCAGGAAAAAATCGCCGCCGGTCAGATGGTTGAACACACGCGCGAGGATTTGTTAGCCGAAGCCGAAAAACGCCTGCTGCATCTCTGGCAAAGCGAGCAAAGCGCCGGTTTGCAGCGTGTCATCAACGCGACGGGCGTGGTTATTCACACGAACCTCGGGCGCGCGCCGCTTTCGGAAAACGCCCGTCGAGCCGTTTTTGAAAAAGCCTCGCGCTACTGCAATCTCGAATACAGCCTGGAAACCGGCAAACGCGGGCGGCGCGGCGCGCGAGCCGAGCATCTGCTGGCGGAATTGACCGGCGCGGAAGCGGCTCTGATTGTCAACAATTGCGCGGCGGCGGCGTTTCTGGTGCTGACGGTTTTGGCGGGCGCGGGCGCGGGCGGCGGCGAGGTCGTAATCTCGCGCGGCGAGCTGGTCGAAATCGGCGGCGATTTCCGCGTGCCGGAAGTTTTGGAGCAATCGGGCGCGATTTTAAGGGAAGTCGGCGCGACGAACCGCACGCGCGTTTCCGATTACGAAAAGGCGATAAACGAAAAAACGCGGATGATTCTGCGCGTTCACCCGTCGAATTACCGTATCGTCGGTTTTACCTCGACCCCGAGCCTGAAGGAAATCGCCGAGGTTGCGCATCGAAATGATTTGATTCTTTACGAGGACGCCGGTTCGGGCGCGCTGTTCGATTTGTCCGCCTACGGCTTGGACGAAGAGCCGGTCGTCTCGCAATCGCTGGCGGCGGGCGCGGACGTGGTGACGTTCAGCGGCGACAAGCTCCTCGGCGGCGTGCAGGCGGGATTGATTGTCGGGCGGCGCGAGCTGGTCGAAAAGCTGCGCCGTCATCCGCTCTATCGCGCCCTGCGCGTCGATAAGCTGATTTACGCCGCGCTCGAAGCGACCTTTGAAGCCTTTCGCCGCGACACGGTTTTGCAGGAAATTCCCGTCCTGAAAATGCTTTCGGCGACGAACGGGGAAATCAGGGCGCGGACTTTGCAGCTCGCGCAAAAGCTCGGCGAAAGATTGGGCGAAAGCGCCGGGTTAAGATTTGAAATCACGGAAGGCAATTCGGTCATCGGCGGCGGCTCCGCGCCGACGGTTCAGCCCGCGACGACTCTGCTCGCCCTCAGCCACGAAAAAATGCCGGTCAGCCGTCTCGAAGAAACTTTGCGCCTGTCGAACCCGCCCGTCATCACGCGCATTCTTGAAGACAAGGTTTTACTGGATTTGCGAACCGTCGCGGAAACGGAAGAAGCCGAGCTTTTGGAAGTTCTAGCCGATTTAATAAAACTTTAGCCGCGAGAGAACACGAAAAGACACGAACAAAAGGATAAGACTAACCGCAGCGAACAAATACAGGAAGAAAATGAACGGGGATGAAAGGATGAACAGGGATGAAAGGATTATTTTTATCTAATCTATCCCTGTTTATGCTGCTATCCCTGTTAAATTTTCTTTCGCGCCTTTCGCGTTTAAAGTTTTCGATAAAACTCGACGCCTTCTTTCAGCTCGACGGCGATTTTGCCCTCGGATTCGGCGTAATCGAGATGCGCGACGGCTTCCGAGACGGCTAGAAATCGCTGCGCGTCGTCGGCGACGGCTTCGGGAAAGAGCTTTAAGGCAAGCTCGAAAGCCGTGACGCCGCCGGGCGTGACCAGACCGGCGACTTTTCTCTGCCGCTCGTCGATGGCGCGGACGTAGCGATTGAAAATTTCCTCGAAATCCGTGACCGGCTCGCCGTGACCGCCGTAGGTCAGGGTCGGCGAAAACGAGCGCAGGCGCGCGAGGCTGACCAGGTATTCAGCCAGCGAGCGAAAACGCTTGCGCGCGTCAATCGGGTCGGGCGAGAGAACCGGGTTAGGCGTGATGCGTTTCAGAACGCAGTCGCCGCAGATTAAAGTCCGGTTCGATTCGCGGACGAACGAGCACGAGCCGGGCGTGTGTCCGGGCGTGTGCAGAACTTTCAGCACGCCGCCCGCAAATTCCAGCTCCATCTCGTCTTCCAGCAAATCGAACTCGCCGTCCGCCAGCGAATCGGTCAAAAGCCGCACGTCCTCGTAGAAATCGTGCATTTTATGAAAGATTTCGGCGGGAACACCGGCGCGATACAAAAGACTTTCGTGTTCGGCGCGCGCCAGTCGCCCGAAAAGATGTCCGGTTTCCCAGCCGTGAACGAGGATTTCCGCATTTTTCGCCTCGTCGCGCACCTGCTTTGCCAAGCCGCAATGGTCTTCGTGCGCGTGCGTCAGGACGATTCTTCTAATATCCGCGAGGCGGACGCCGTTGCGCTGCAAGCCTTCGCGCAGGGCTGCGGCGGCTTCCGGCGTTTTCGGTCCGACGTCAATCAGCGTCAGCGGCTCTTCGCGGATGAGATAAACATTTACGTCGCCGATATAAAAAGGCGTCGGAATCGCCAGCGGAATTATCTTCATAAAATAAAAAGGTTGCCATTATATAATAGCAACCTCTCCTGAAATTTTAACAATGCGGTCGAAAGCGATTTTTTAACAACCGAAATCGCACCAGCGCCAGCAGCTAAATTCCCAGTTCCGGCATTCTTCGTGCGTGCCGCCCCAATCGATACATTCCTGGTAACGCGTCTCGCATTCGGAGCAGCAGGGCGCTGCGCCGCATTTGGCGGTTCCCGTATCGGAAAAAGTCAAAACGCCCAAAGCGCAAAGCATCGCGGCTAGCATCACAAATTTACGACCGAGCTTAAGAATATTTTTCATCGTTGTTTCCTCCATTTTCAGTAAGTTAAAGTTCTTCAGACGGGCAACTATCATCGACGTTTCCTGTAAAAGAGGGCTTGCCTGCCGGCTTTTACAAATCTGTATGCCGTCGGTCAGGCGACGGAACGAAATAAAACTCAAAGAGTTTAAAATTAACTGCGGTATATGAAAACGGAAAATGCGCGGCGTCACTGCGGTTCGGGAAGGAAATTCCGGCTGCGAAAATCGCGCCGGGGATTAACTCAATCTTCTTGGTGAAGTGGGCTGTCATCTATGAATGAACCTCACGCGTCGGGCTGGATTCAGTTATTTCGCTTATCACGATATTATATGAATAAAGCCGAAGTCAAGAATTTTATATATTTCGGACAGGCTTGGCAGTCGTCTCCGAAGATGAAAAACGAACGCCGAAAAATAGTCGTCGTCGGCGCGGGACCGGCGGGCGCTGGCGCGGCGATTCGGCTGGCGCAGAACGGCTTTCGCGTGACGCTCATCGAGCGCGAAAAATTTCCGCGCCGCAAGCTCTGCGGCGAATTCATCTCGCCGGAATGTCTGGCGCATTTCGGGCGGCTCGGCGTTCTTGACCAGATGCTTGCGGCGGGCGGCGAGCGCATCGCGAAAACCGTTTTCTACGAGCCGGGCGGAAAATCCGTCGCCGTGCCGAGCGAATGGTTTTATCAGGGCGGCGCGGGCGCGCTCAGCCTGAGCCGCGCCGAGATGGATTTCCGGCTGCTGGAAAA
>JALZHR010000011.1 GCA_030860665.1 Acidobacteriota bacterium | reverse complement strand
GTTCGGGAAAGTCCTCAGAACGCGGTCGCGCGCCGAGGTCGCGTAATACGTCGTGTAGAGATTGTTGAATCTGGTCAAAAGGTCGCCGTATTTTGCCTTGCGCGCCGGGTTCTGTTCGACCCACGCGGCGAATTTCGCCTCGTCGGCGCGGCGCTTGTTGATGATGTCGCCGCGCCGCATCGCCTGCACGCCGCCGTCGAAAGCCTTGATGCCGTTGTTCAAACTGAAAATCTCGCCCTGCAATTTAATGCGTTTTTCCTCGTTGTCCTCGCTGACCGTCTGCAAAGCCTGACTCTGCGCCGTCAGGTAATCGACGATAAACGGAAAGTTGACGTTCTGCGAAAACTCGACCGACTGGCTTTCGCGATAACGCGTCGTGCCGCCCGGATAACCCAGAACGAAAACGAAATCGTTTTCCCTGACGCCGTTCAGCGAAACGGTCAGATGTTTTTTCGGCTTGAACGGAACGTTGTTCGGCGAATACTCGGCGGTCGAGCCGTCCGGCGCGACATACGCGCGCAGGAACGTGAAATCGCCCGTGTGACGCGACCATTCAAAGTTGTCCGGGTCGCCGCCGAAAAAACCGATGCTCTTTGGCGGGGCGTAGACGACGCGCACGTCCTGAATCGAAAACGTCTGGTAGAGATAATAGAAAAAGCCGTTGTTGACCGACTGAATGCGGACGGTCGCGCCCTTCGGCGCTCTCGCCTGCTCGGCTTTCTGCAATTCGTCGATGTTTTTCCTAATGGCGGCTTCGCGCGTTTCGCCCGCCGGCAAATCCTTGGCTCCCGCCCAGATTTTCGCCGTCACATCCTCGACACGCTGCGTCAGAACCAGATTGTAATCTTTCGCCGGCAGCTCGTCCGAGCGCGAGTTGGCTTTGTAGCCGAGCGTGGCGTAGTCCCTTTCTTTGGTCGAATCCGAAACCAGCGCATCGAAGGCGACGTGGTGATTGGTCAGAATCAAACCGTCGGGCGAGACGAATTCGCCCGTCCCGAAGCCGCCCTGGTCGCTCATATTGACGCGGACAATCGCGTCGGCGAGGCTGACGCCGCCCGGATTGTAAATGTCGGTCGGCTTGATTCGCAAGCCTCTCTGCCGCAGCGGCAGCCTGACGATTTGGTCGGGCGTATACATTCCCTCGTCAGGAAAGGCGAACGAAACGCTCGTCAGCACGACCGACAGCAGCAAAACTAAAGACGCAAAAACATTTATCTTTGTGCGCATTATTTTTAAACCCTTCTTTGTTAAATTTTTTGAAAACTTCTGTTTCTACGATTTTACTCAAAACGTGAGAAAATGTCTTACCGTTTTGATGCAAAATAAAAAAAGTGAGTTGATAAGACTCACTTTTTTCGGTTTTAAGCGTAAATTTTCCCTTACCGTTTGGTTAAAGCGGCAATTTCAACCGGTTCGGGCGGCAGGAAACGGCGCGGGTTGATTGCCTTGTCGTTCAGCCGCAGCTCGTAATGAAGATGCGGTCCGGTCGAGCGCCCCGTAGAGCCGACCAAGCCTAAAAGCTGCCCGCGTCCAATCGTCTCGCCGACGGCGACTTCGATTTTCGACAGGTGACCGTAGCGCGTCGTCAAGCCGTTCAGGTGGTCAATCTCGACCAGATTGCCGTAGCCGCCCTGCCAGCCCGCTTTTATCACGACGCCGTTTGCCGGGGCGACGACCAGGTCGCCGCGCTCGCCGTCAATGTCCATTCCGGCGTGAAACTCGTAAGTTCGCCCGCCGAAAGGGTTGCGGCGAAAGCCGTATTCGTTGTTGATTTTGCCGAGATGCGCCCAGATTGAAGGCAGATAAGCGGGATTTCCGGTCGTTTCGATGACCCGAAGCTGGTTGGTTATCTCCGCTTCTTCGGCTTGGGAGTCGAAGTTGGAAACCGTCAAAGGTCCGCCGGCATTGGACGGGCGCGGGCGGTCGTAATTGATTGACGAAACTTCCTTGATGTCCGGATTATTCTGCGAAAAATTGCTGTGTGGGTTGGGATTTTCGGATTGGGATAAAATCTGTGTTCCGGCTTGGTTTAGGCTAAACGTGCCGCCATCGGATTTTAGAAGTCCGAGGACTCCGATGGAAAGAAGTCCGATTGTCAAAATCAAACTTGCCGCGAAATTGGTTACAAACTTTTTCGAGATTTCAACTCGACGAATGTAAATTTTATTTTTAGACGAGTGCGTTAATAAAAAAGTATACAAGCGGTCGTCCTTCTGCATTAAATAAGCTCCTTTTTATGAATCTCGCGTCGGCAAAATTACAACTGCTGCTGCCTGACACGCGGGGAATCACGAAAGTACAGCCTACGGGCGACTGACGCGATCCTTACTGAGAAGCCGTATCCCAAAAAAAACAAGGACACAAACCTCTCTCTGGGGGTCAAAATAATCGAATTGTGGATTATTTATTTGGTTGAATAATCTATATATAGATTATTTTAAAAGTCCGGTCAAATCTAAACTTAACACAAGGCTGCCGTTAAAATCAAGCAAAGACGGGCACTGTACCCGGCAGCCGTTTCCAAATCGTTGAGTTTATTAAACTTATTTTACTCTTTCGCGGCGCGATTTTTGCTCCACGTTCTGAAAATCATTACCAGGACGCCGAGTATCAGAGCCACAAATGCGAGCACGATAACGGCTTTGATGGCAAAGGTCAGAAAGCCGATAAAAGCGATTATCTGCTTGACCAGCGCGATGATGAGAGCGAGAAGCACCAGCAGGCTGCCCCAGCCGCCGGTCGCTGTCGCATAAACAAGAGTCCCGCCTAAAACCAGAGCGGCTAAACCGCCTCCGAATTTTGCTGTCGCGCTTAACCAATTTGCCATAATTTTATAAATCCTTTCCGTTCGTCAATCAATCACTTGGAATTGCCGGGTTGTTTTCTCTTAACAAAGATAGACGGCTTTATTAATAAAGCGCAACTCGCTATCCGTTGTTTTTCATTTTAGTCGAAGCGGTCGGGTATAATCAATCAGATGACGCCCTGCCGCTTCCGGTTTGCCGCAAAATTATCTCGATTTCCAGGATTTGACCTGCGTCTCAAATTCGTCCGGCTGCACGCTGCTGCCGTAATCGCCGGTGCGAAAATTCGTCTCGCCGATGGCTCCGGCGGCAAAGCTCGGCGCATCGCCCGCTGCTGAACGGGAAGAAAAATCAGTCCAGTCCGTTTCTCTTTCATTCCGCTTGAAAACGAATCTGCGCAATAAATACACACCCGAGCCGATCAGAAAAACAGCCAGCAGCACGCGCATAAAGGCTGAAGGCTTCGGGAAAAGCATATGCAGGAAAAACAGCACGCCGACAATCGTCAGAACCAGCCCCGAAACCTTCGGGTTGCTCTGAAACCGCTGCACAATCCAGTCTTCCGCGCCGTCCGGCGTCAGCCCGGAACGGATAAGCTGCGCCGTTCGCCAGGCGTCGACCGCCGCATAGAGCCACATTCCGACGAATCCGAGCACGAAAAGCGCCAGCCCGCCCATTGTCGCCAGTTGAAAAAGCCCGACGAAGACGGCGAAATGAATTAGTCCTTTCGAGGTTTGCCCGTTGTAAGCCGCGCCCAAGCCCGGGCAAATCAGCGACAGGATGGTCGCCACGACGGGCGAAACCTGACGCTTGACATACGGAACGTATGAAGACTGATTGCGGCTTCTGAGAAGCTCGACGCCCGTCACGATGCAGTCCTGGCAGAACGGAAACCCCTTGATGCGATGATCACACGCCGGGCACAGAGGCTTTCCGCAACCGTTACAATTGACTACTGCCGTATTATGGGCGTGATATGCACAATTCATTTATTGTTGACCCTCTTGATTTACGAATTTCCCCTCGACCGGCTCCTGATTGCCGCGCGTCGGCGCGACTTCCGTCGCTTTTCCGCCGAGAACGATATCAGCGCCCTGTTTATAAGTTTGTCCCGCCAGCTCGAAGCTCTTTTGATACATTCCGCTCAGGCTGCCGTCGGCGGAAACCGTCTGCGTCAAGACCATCACGGCGAAAATCAGCATCATCGCCACCGGCGCAAGCTGCGGCAAGGAAATCGGCGACGTCCACGTGCGCGCCCATTCTTTTAATTGCGCGCCCCACGAAGCCCTGACCGTTTCGGCTTTCGTCGTGCCGAGCGTTTCCTGCAAAATTCTCTCGTGAAGACCGGCGGGCAAGGGCAATTCTTCGGTTTTGTAGGTGTAGCAGGCGGCTATCGAGCGGACGACCTCGCCCGGCAAATCCGTGCAGCGGTCGCACAAAACGGCGTGGCGCTCCCAGCGGTGAAAAACGGTCGCCGGCAGAAAACCGTCCAGATAATCGGTCAGATGCTGCTCGAAATCTTCGCACGCCATCGCCGTTTCGGGCATCGTCATCGAAAGAATGCGCGCTTCGAGCCGCGTCAGCGGCGCTTTCGGCACGGCGATTTCGTGACAGACTTCGAGCGCGCTTTTGACCTCGTTTAAAAGCGCATGGCAGATAGGACAGCGAAGCGCGTGGGCGGCGACCGCCTTGTGCGTTTCCCTCGCCAATGTGCCATCCAGATAATCGGTCAGAAGACTTTCAAAATCCGAGCAATTTATGATTTTTTCGTTTTCATAAGTCATAAAACAACCTAAAACTTTTCCCCAATACTTTACTTCTTTAACCGGACATTTCCATCTCTTTCATATTCGTCTCTTGGTCTGCCTATGCTGCCGCCGCCGCCTCTGCTACATACTTACGATGCGCATCCGGCGCAGGATTTTCGCCAGCTCGATGCGTCCGCGATTGATACGCGATTTCACCGTGCCTTCGGGAATTTTCAATAAATCCACGATTTCCTGATAACTCAATTCTTCGATGTCGCGCAAAATAACGCAAGTCCGCAAATCGGGCGGCAGCTTGTCGATGCCTTCCTGCACCTGCCGTGCCAGCTCGCGCCGCTCGATTTCCTTGTGCACCGAGCCGCCGACCGAGCGCAGGTGAAAGGCGTGGTCTTCGACGTCGTCCGCCATCGAATCCTGCGGGTTGCGCTGGCGATGACGATAATCGTCGATAATCAAATTGCGTGCCAGGCGCATCAGCCAGTTCGACAAATCCCCGTGCTTCGGGTCGTATTGGTCGAGCGTGCGGTAAATTCTGACAAAGACCTCCTGCGTCAAATCCTCGGCTGCCTCGACGCTCGACGTAAAACGATAGGCAAGATTGAAGATGCGGCGCGAAAACGTCGCCACAATCTCTTCCCAAGCGGTTCCGTCACCGGCGCGACAGCGCCTGACGAGGTCAGCTCCCTGACTGCCAGCTAATGCTTTTACAGCTTCCAATGTCTGATTCTCCGAAAAACTATTGCTTTCCGTTCGTAAAGCAACAAAGCCAAAATCCCGCCTTGTCAAACAGTTCTTACGAACGGGCGCGGGAAAAAGTTCCAAAGAAAGAAAAAGAGCGAGGCTGGCAATTGAGATAATCAACTGCGAGCCTCGCCGATTTAATGATAAACCGAAGAATTAAACTTCAACTCTAGCGGTTTATCGCGTCTGAATTAATTCACCTTACCTTACGGGATGTAAGATTTGGGAACTGCTCTGTCAGTGCCTACGCCGAAGCCGGCAGACGTAAAGCCGCTGGTCGAACGGTTCAGATACCACGTTCCATTGCGATACACAGCCATATCGTCTTTGCCGTCGCCGTCATAGTCGCCCGGAACCGGAACGTCGCCATTAGCGCCGAACTGGACGGAATCGAAGTTCTGTGACGGAACGCCGGTCGGACGCGCTATATACCACGTACCGTTTGACGGACGGAACACGGCATAGTCTTCCTTGTTGTCGCCGTTGTAGTCGCCCGGAACAGGCATATCGCTCGCGATGCCGAACTGAGCTGAAATCAAAGCTCCGTTGGCGCTGTTTCTGACATACCACGTCGTATTCGAAGGACGGAACACGGCAACATCGTCGATGCCGTCGCCGGTGTAATCGCCGGAAACGGGAATGTCGCCGGTCTGACCGAAGTCGTGTTTGTCAAAACCGGTGCCATTCACGTTCGTGATATACCAGTTGCCTTCCGAAGGTCTGTAAACAGCCAGCTCGTCTTCCGGATCCGAGTCGTAGTTGCCCGGCTGCGGAATGTCTCCGTTCGTGCCCCACTTAATTGCGGTAAAGCCGCCGGTGCTTCTCAAGAGATACCAGTTGCCTTCCGAAGGACGGAAAACAGCCACGTCGGTCTTGCTGTCGCTGTCGTAATTGCCGGGGACGATGATGTCGTTGGCAACGCCGAACTGCACGGCGCTGAAGCCATCCGTCGAACGGTTCAGATACCAGTTGCCTTCGGTCGGGCGGAAAACCGATAAATCGGTTTTGCCGTCGCCGTCAAAGTCGGCGCGTGATTTCGGCGGTGCAACCGGAGCGCAGCTGAAGTCGTTGGCTTCAAAAGTCAGCGACCATCCGCCCGCGAATTGACCGGTGTCGGTTCCTGCGTCGTCTCTGACATACAGCGCCCACGTTCCGTTCAGGTTAGCTCCGGCGGTGGTGAATGCCGAGGCAAACGTCGCCGTGCCAGCCGGAGCCGGGTTGTCATAAGGAGCCGTCGGAGCCGGAGCCGGGAAAGCGTCAGTCGTCGTATCGGTGTTGCCCGGTCTGAAAGTGCCGGTCGCCAATTGCGTCGTCGAAAGCGCCGCAGTCGCACCATCAGCCAGTGTCAGGTTGATGTTTGCAACGTCGCCGCCGCCGCCCATATCGGACATTGCCGTGAACTTCTGCCCGCCCGGACCGACTAACAGGATATCGATGTCTCCCGGGAAGGTGTGCGTCAAGCCGTTCAGATTAAGCTTCATAATCTTATTGCCTGACAGACCCGAAACCGTGATATTCGACGGATACGGGCTGGACGGAGCATTATCGGCGATGGTGATTGCAGCCGTGTTCGAGAAAGTCGCCGGAGCGCCGCCGACGGGAACGCCGACTCTGAATTCTCTGGTCTGCGGCGTTTGCGCGCCGACCTCGCTGCTGATGGTAATCTGCACCTGGTGCATGCTGCCGCAAGCCGTCGCCGCCGGAACGGTATACGGAATCTCGCGGGTAACGGTCGCGCCGTCGGCGATGCTGCCGTAGTTGGCGCTGCCGCCGCCGGCAACGGTGCCGACCACGTTATTAATCGTCGCGCCGGTCGTGTTGGTCACTGCAACGCTGAGCAGAACGGCTTCGCCCGGTTCGGGGAATCCGTTGTTGTTGCCCGAAGCATCGCTGACCGAGAACGGGTTGACCATCACAACGTTCGGGAAATCGAACGCTTCGGTGACAGCCGTCGTCGACTGAACGCTCGCCGAGAAGCCCATACCGCGACGGCGGAAGCCTTCGCGAACATCCTGCACATCAGCCGAAGCTTCCGGCTGCTGCGGAAGAGCCGACGCTGCCGTGATGATAGCGTCACGTTCCTGCAGGAAGGTCGGGTTCAGCGGAGCGAGCTTCATACCGTCGGTGACGACCTGAAGAACGCGGCGATTGCCGACCGCCCAGCCGAGACGCGTGACCATCAGGGCGCGAACTTCCCACAGGGCGCTCGACCAGATTTCACCGGCGTTGTGCACCTGCGCGCAGTTGTTCGTCAAACCGAAAGGTCCGCGCGGGTAAGCGCTGTTCGGCGGCGGGTTTGAAGTAGTCGTTCCGATGAGCGTGTCGCAGCCCGTGTTCAGGTAGCGGAACGTCAGCGGGTTGTGCGGCTTGCCGTTCGGTCCGGTGAAAGCGATAACCGCTTTCGGGAAACGACGGATGCCGTGATAGTAGTTCGAGGTGTAACCGGCTGCGGCTAAGTGCGTCGCGTAACCGCCGGTCGTGTAAATGCCGTTGATCGGGTCGGTCGGTTCGCTGAGCATAGCGTGACCATACCAGTCAGACCAGCCTTCACCCATCATGCCGCCCTGACCGCCCAGACCGCTGCCGTTTCCGTGCAGGCGGTTCGAGAGACCGTGCGTTACTTCGTGGACGATAACTTCGGAATCGCCCGTTCCGTCATAATCCGGCGTCGGACCAGTCCAGAGATACATCTGCATACGTCCGCGGTTGCCGTCAGCGCCGGTTAAAAAGTTTGCGTTGTTCGTGCCCGACGAGTCCTGACCTTCAGCTCTGACGCGGTCGTTGGCGACACCGCCGCGACCGAAGTTGTCGTGCTGGAAGTTGCGCGCCTGCTCGGTAAAGCCGAGGCGATACAGCTCGTCGTGATACCAGTTCATCGTGTAGAACATATGGATAACCGCACCGCGCTGCGCTTCAGCGGTCAGCGGCTCGTCGCCCGGCGCGGGATTTCCCGGCGGGGGATTCCACATCGAGGTAAAGGTGCGGTTCGGGTCTCCGGTCATCGGAGCATCGACACCGTCCGGCGCGACTCTATCCAGACCGGCTTCGACCGCGTTACCGTCGGTGATGTTCTGTCCGTCGTTAATCCAGCCGTTGTTATTGAACGTATACGGCGCTTCGTTTCCGATGCGGGTGACGCTGGTTCTGGCGATGACAGGAGCCTGCGTTCCGAGCGTCGGGTTGAGCGGTCCCGGCGACATCGGAGCCGGGTTGTCGGCGACCGGAATGAACGCGTTCGGGTTGGCGTAAATCTGGTAAGTAGCCGACTGCGTCTGGTCGTTGACCAGATTTTTGCGCCACAGCATCGTGCCGGTTTCGGCATCGACGATGACGTAATAAGCGTCGACTTTCTGGTAGAGCATAACTCTCCAGGCGGGAACAGCCACGCCCGGTTCGGTCGGGAAATACATTTTCTCGGCGGTCGTCGCCGAATCGCCCGTGCCGAAAACGACTTTCAAATCGGTCGATTCCGCGTTGTTGCGCGTGGTGTCAGCCGGCGCCAGCTCGTGATTGATGTAGCGGGCGGCGGATTTGACCGCGTCAACCGGGTTGCCGAACTCGGTCGAAAGGCTGTCGTAATCCAAGCCGGGAGCCAGGTTGTTGACGACGCGAATCATCTGACCGTTTTTGGCAAAACCGGCTTTGATTTCGCCGCGGAAAACGGGAATGCCTTTGATTTCCTGGTTCAGCTCGACAAACGAAAGGTTGCCGTCCGGGTTGGTGTAATCGGCAAAAGTCTTCAGCGCGTCAATCTGCTGATTGTCCATTCCGACCAGCTGGTTGTTTTGTTTGATAAAGTTGCGCAGGATTTCCGAGCGTTTCACGTCTGAGGGCGCCGTCAGGAATTCGATTTTGTCTCTCCAGACGTCGGGCGTGATAACTTCGGGGATGCGAATGTCGTTGTTATATTCGACTTTCGCGTTCGGAAGTCTCTGTTTCAGAGCTTCTTCAGCCCGAACGAACTTTTCTCTTTCGTTGGCGACCGCCACAGCGTCTCTTCCGGCTTTCTGACGGAATTGGAACAGCTTTTCAGCCACTTCCTTGCTTTGGTCTTCACGAATGTCATACATCGGTTCTTCTTTGGCTTCGGTTCTGTCGAAAAGCCCTTTCGGGTTGGTGCTCTGATTATTTGCAGCGCCAGCCTCCGAACGGAATTGATACGGCACGATAACCAGCGCCGCAAGCATTCCGAGAACAACAAGAGTCAGCAGGAGACCTTTACGGGTATCTGCTGTAGAACTTTTTTGCATTTATAAGCCTCCTAAAGCTAATAACGGGAATTTGATACTACTTAAATCGGGGTTTAAGCAGTAAATTTAATGACCTTAAAGTATAAGGGCTATGAAAATAAGGAGCTTATCGACAATGAAAACTTGTAGAAAGAAATAAAATATTTTGACCCTTTTCGTTGTCGGAAAGACTAATCTAACAAATAAAACTATCGCGATTTTAGAAGACAAGCGCAAAAAGCCGCTTCGGAATCTGACGAGAATTTTTGATTTGGAAAAATTATTAAAGAATGACCTGTATTTTTTAGCAAAAAATTCGCCGCGCGTCAAACCGATTTCAATAATGTTTCGCAAAAACTTCAATCAAAGTTTTTTGTCACATCGTTTAGAAACTTAAATATCAGCCCGGCGGCATTCGCTAAACGGTTTAATTCCAGGTTTCGGCTTCTCTCGGAAAGCGTTTCCGCTTCGCCAAAGCCGATTTTTGAATCGGAAAATCAACCGGAAGAAAAAGTCTGTCAATCAATATTCTCGGTTAACAGACTTTTTCAGCCTGAGAATAACGGAAAGAAGCTCCCGAAGGATTTTTCAGTTTCTTCTTTCCGTTATTGCCGGTTGCTTACGGAATGTATTGTTTGGGAATCGCGCGGTCGGTCGAGACACCGAACTGAGCGCCGGTAAATCCAGCCTGCGAACGATTCATATACCAAACCCCGCTGCGGAAAACAGCTTGGTCGTCCTTGCCGTCGCCGTCGTAATCGCCCGGCACGGGGACGTCGCCGTTCGCGCCGAACTGCGTAACGACCAGACCGCCGTTAGACGAATTCAAGCGATACCACGTTCCGTCCGACGGACGGAAAACGCAGATGTCTTCCTTGTTGTCTCCGTCATAATCAGCCGGAGCAACCAAATCAGACGCCAATCCGAACGAGATTCCCGAGAAGACTCCGTTCGAGCTGTTGATGCGATACCAAGTGCTGTCGCCCGGACGGAAAACGGCTAAATCATCTTTGCCGTCGCCGTCGTAGTCGCCGCTGACCGGGCGGTCGCCGTTTGCGCCGAACTGCGTCGCCACAAACTGCCCGTTCACCGAATTGATGCGGAACCACTCGCCGGTCAGAGGACGCCAGACAGCCAAATCGTCTTTGCTGTCGCCGTCAAAATCGCCCGGAACGGGAATGTCGCCGTTCTGACCGAACTGTGCGCCGACGAACGTGCCGTTCGACGAGTTCAGGCGATACCACGTGCCGTTTGAAGGACGCCAGACCGCGATGTCGGTTTTATTGTCGCCGTCAAAGTCGCCCGGCGTCAGGACGTCGGAAGCCACACCGAACTGCGCGGCGGTAAAGCCTGCCGTCGAGCGGTTCAGATACCAGACCGAATCGGACGGACGGAAGACCGACAAATCGGTTTTGCCGTCGCCGTCAAAGTCTGCGCGCGATTTAACGGTCGAGGTAACCGGCGGGCAATTGTAAGCGCCGACCAGACGAATCGTGTCGACGTACCAGCCCGGATTGGGACCGGTTCCAGCCGTGTTGTCGTCCGCGCCGAAGCGGAAGCGGAGACGGATGCTTTGTCCGGCTGCCGATGCAGGCAGCAGAACTCTGGTATTGATGTAACCGTTCGAGTTGCCGCCCCAGGCGCGGCGATTCGACAAGGGATTGTTAGCGCCCGCGCCGAGCAGGTCGTTGTAGCCGCCTTCGAGGAACGAGCCGCCCGCGACCAGAATATCCTGGAACGCGCCCGCGCCGATGCTGATTTCCAGCACGCCGCCGTCCCAACCGGCTTCCGTATCGAAACGGTTACGGAAGGAAACGGTTGCCGCCGAAGCCGTAACCGGGATTGAAGGCGAAGTCAAATCCGTGCCGCCGCCTACGGTCGTCGGGTTGACCGCGTATGCGGCGACCGAGCCGCTATCGGGATTGTTATTCGTCGTCACGAACGGGAGTCCGCCCTGAACGGTGGTCGGCGTCCAGCCCGCCGGAAACGCCGGAACGGTCGCGCCGTCGAAGTTTTCCGTAAAGGTGACGTTCGGGATGCCGACAATCAGCGGGCGCGTAAAGCTCGTTGCGCCGAGGCTGCTGGTGACGTTGAAGGTTAAGGTCACGACGCTGCCGCAGGGCGTCGCCGCCGGAACGGTGTAGGTGACCTGCTGGGTCGCGGTTCCGCCGGTGGGAATCGTGCCGTAGTTTGCCGAGCCGCCGCCGACAACCTGCAACGTGACGCCCGTGGCGGTGTTGCCCGTGTTGTTCGAGAGCGGAACGGTCAGCGTCAAAGTTTCGCCCGGTTCGGGGAATCCGTTGTTGTTTCCAGCCGCGTCGGACGCACTGAAGGTCGGCGTTTGAAGCAGGTTCGGCAAATCGAACGCTTCGGTCACGCGGGCGTTGCCCGTGCCGCTGCCGACATTCTGGATGCTGGCGCTGAAGCCCATCCCGCGGATGGCGAAGCCAGCCCACACGTCGGCGACGTCGGCAGCCGCTTCCGGCGCAAGCGAGCTTGCCGCCGCAGCCGCCAGAATAGCGTCGCGCTCGGTCAGGAAGGTCGGTCCGACCGGAGCGAGCTTCATACCGTCGGTGACAAGCTGAAGAACCTTGCGGTTACCGGCAGCCCAGCCGAGACGCGTCACCATCTTGGCGCGAACTTCCCAAAGGGCGCTCGACCAGACTTCACCGGCGTTGTGAACCTGGTCAGCCGCGCCGACGAACGGCGGCGAAAACGCGCCGTCATTAATGGAAATCGTCGAGCCGTCGATGTCCGCAAAGGTCAGCGGATTGTGCGGGCGATTGTTCGGACCGCCGGTGAAAGCCATCACGGCTTTCGGGAAACGGCGAATGCCGTAGTAGTAATTGTTTGCGCCGACGCCGCCGAGCAGATACGTGTCGTAGCCGCCGAGCGAATAAATGCCGTTAATCGGGTCGGTCGGCTCGCTGAGCAGGCAGTGCGCGTAGAAATCCGACCAGCCTTCGCCCATTCCGCGCGACATATTCAGCGTCAAGCCGGCGGCGTTGTTGTGCAGGCGGTTCGACGTTCCGTGCGTGAGCTCGTGAATCACGACGTCGGCGTCGAGGTTTCCGTCGATATCCGGGTTCGGAGCAGTCCAGACATACATCTGCATACGTCCGCGAGTTCCGTCGGCGGGCGTATTGAAGTTGGCGTTGTTGGTGCCGGACGAGTCCTGACCTTCGCCGCGAACGCGGTCGTTGCCCAAGCCGCCGCGACCGAAGTTGTCGTGCTGGAAGTTGCGCGCCTGCTCGGTAAAGCCGAGGCGATACAGCTCGTCGTGATACCAGTTGGCAATATAGAACATCTGCGTGATGCTGCCCTGCTGGAACTGGCTTCCCGGATACGTCTGCGGGACGGCGACCGGCGCTTCGCCCGTATTCGTGTTCGGGTTAAACGGCGTATACGTATAGGTAAAGTTGCGGCTGCTGTTGATGGCTTCGCTGTTCAGGTCAATGCCGTCCACGCCGTCGCGGTCGAGACCGGATTGAATCGCGTTGCCGTCGGTTCTGTCGCCGCCGTCGTTAATCCAACCGTTATTATTAAAGGTATAAGGAGCTTCGTTTCCGATACGCGTAACGCTCGTGCGCGGAAGCGCCGCGCCCTGCGTGCCGTTCGGCGCGGTCGGTCCCGGCGTCAGGGCAAACGGGTTGTCGGCGACGTTAATCATCGCGTTCGGGTTGGCGTAAACGCTGTAGGTCGATGCCTGCGTCTGGTCTTCGCCAATGTTTTTGCGCCACAGCATCGTGCCGGTTTCGGCATCGACGATGACGTAATAAGCGTTGACCGGCTGCCAGATTAAAACTCTCCAGGCGGGAATTGCGACGCCCGGTTCGGTCGGGAAATACATTTTCTCGGCGGTCGTCGCCGAATCGCCCGTGCCGAAAGTTGCTTTCAAATCGCTGGAATCCGCTTCATTGCGGGCTAAATTCAGCGAATTGGCGTTGACATTGATGTAACCGGCGGCTTTTCTGACCGCTTCGAGCGGGCTGCCGAACTCGTTTGAAAGGCTGCTGTATTCGAGACCGGGCGCGAGATTGTTGATAACGCGAATCATCTCGCCCTGGCGCGTGAAACCGGCTTTGATTTCGGCGCGGAACACCGGAACGCCGTTGATAAATTGTTCGAGATGAGCAAACGAAAGATTGCCGTCCGGGTTGGTATAGTCAGCAGTGACTTTCAGCGAGTCAATCTGCGCGTCGGTCGTACCGATTAAAGAATTATTTTCTTTAGCAAAATTGCGGAGAATATCGGAACGCTTCTGGCTCGAAGCGCGCGTCAGGAAATTGCGTCCCATTGCGACGTCGGGACCGATGACTTCCGGCGTGCGAATATCGGTGTTGTAATCGACCTTCAGTGTCGGAATGCGCTGTTTCAGAGCTTCTTCGCCCTTGACGAATTCAGCTCTGATGTCGGCGACGTCCGCCGCGCCCCTGTTCTGCGACTGGCGAAAACCGGCGATTTTTTCAAACGCCGACTTGTCCGCGCGGATGTCGTAGTTTTCCAGACCTGCTTCGTGGCTCACGGTGCGGTCGAGCGTTCCGTTGTTGCGGGAATCACTGTTCTTCGCGCTGCCAGCCTCCGAACGGAATTGATACGGCAGTATTACCAAAGCCGCCGCCAATCCTAAAATAAACAGACTCAGCAAAAGACCTCGACGGGTCTCCGCTCCTGCTGCTGTAGAACTTTTCTGCATTTAAGCCCTCCTCAAAGCTAATAACGGGGTATTTTTTTTGCTACTGTCGGTAGCGTATGATTTATAACCTTAAAAATAAGGACAGAGTTTGTATATATAAAACGCATCGAAAAACTGCTTCGACACAGAACGAGTTTACGTTTACAATTTGCTATGATTGGCAGCTAGGTATGCTTTCCGAAAAAAGCGTGGCAGAGTAACCTTACGTAGCTATTATTTGAGCAATGGTGGTTTGCAAACTTTGACTATACTAAAAAGTTGTCCTTTAGTCAACCCGAAAACGTAAAAAAGTGAAGAATTTCAGGAAAAAAGTTTAAATGGAAGAAATTTTTGGAAAAAACGGACTCATCGCGAAATATCACAGGGAATACGAATTTCGTCCCGGTCAGATAAAGATGGCGGCGGCTGTCCTGCGCGCCTTCGAGGAAAAAAAACATTTGATTGTCGAAGCCGGAACCGGCACGGGCAAAACGCTCGCCTATCTCGTCCCGGCAATCGCCGCCGCCGTAGCGCAAAACAAGCGCATCGTCATCTCGACCGGCACGAAAAATTTGCAGGAACAATTAATGGAAAAAGACATCCCGTTTCTGCAAAAGATTCTGCCGAAAAAATTTACGGCGGCTTATATGAAAGGACGCTCGAACTACGCCTGCCTGCATCGCATCCAAAAGGCGGAAACGCAGCCGATTCTGGAAAGTCTGGACGAATTCGACTCGTTTCAGAAAGTCGCGCAGTGGTCGCGCGAATCGGAGACGGGCGACAAGGCGGAATTGACCGATTTGCCCGAAAATCTCTCCTACTGGCGCGACATCAACGCTAAGGGCGAAGCCTGTATCGGGCAGAAATGCGCCGAATTTGAAAACTGCTTTATCACGCGGATGCGCGCCCGCGCCGAAGAAGCCGACATCGTCATCGTCAATCATCACCTGTTTTTCGCCGATTTGAACATTCGCGGCAACGAATACGGGCGCGTGCTGCCGGATTACGCCGCCGTGATTTTTGACGAAGCGCATTTAATCGAAGACATCGCCGCCGATTATTTCGGCTTTCAGGTTTCCAGCTTCCAGATTGACGAGCTTGTCCGCGACGTCGAGCGGCTGCCGATTACAGACGTCGCGCTCAATCGCAATTTAACCAAACTTTCGGCGAAAATCATCGGGCTTGCCGACCAGTTCTGGGCGCGCTTCGTGCAGGGACGCAGCCAGGACGGGCGCTTTCCGCTCGTGCAAGGCTCGTTTGCGCAAAGGACGAGAACCGGCGAAATCGAAGCCACCGCCCTCGGCGAAGCGTATTTTAATCTCGACAACGCTTTGGAAAAACTGGAAGCCACGCTGGACAATCTGAGAGACGACAAAGCCGAAATCGAATCGGTCATTCGCCGCACGCGGCAGACGCGTTTCGACCTCGATTTCATCTGCACGCAAGCCGAGAAAAATTACGTTTACTGGCTGGAGCGGCGCGGCAAAGGCATTTTTCTGCGCGCCTCGCCGATTGACGTTTCCGGGCTTTTGCAGGACAAGCTGTTCGACAAAACCGAAACGGTCGTGATGACTTCGGCGACGCTTTCATCGAACGGAAAATTCGATTTCATCAAAAACCGGCTCGGCTTGGACAATGAGAAAACCGATGCGCTGCTCGCGCCTTCCAGCTTCGATTATCAGAAACAGGCAATCGTCTATCTGCCGAAAGCGATGCCCGACCCGCGCGCGCCGGAATTTCTTCAGCACGCGGCAAACGAAATCGTCAAGCTGGTCAACGTCACCGAAGGACACGCCTTCGTTCTCTGCACGAGCAATCAATCGATGAATGCGCTTTACGAACTGGTCTCTCTGCGCGTGGATTTTCCCTGCTTCGTGCAAGGCTCGATGATGAAATCCGCGCTTCTGGACAAATTCAAAAACACGAACAACGCCGTTCTGTTCGCGACTTCCTCGTTCTGGCAGGGCGTCGACGTGCGCGGCGAGCAGCTTTCGTGCGTCATCATCGACAAGCTGCCTTTCGCCGTCCCGACCGACCCGATTGTCGCCGCGCGAACGCGTTTTATCGACGAAAACGGCGGCAAATCGTTTTTCGACTACAGTGTCCCGCAGGCGATTATCACTTTAAAACAAGGCGTCGGCAGACTGATTCGCAGCGCCAGCGACAAGGGCGTCATCGCCATTTTAGACCCGCGCCTGCGCACCAAAGGCTACGGCAGAGATTTTCTGAATTCTTTACCTCGGATGCGAATTACGGCAGAATTAAAAGACGTGGCGCAGATATTTAACGGAGGTGAAGCAAATGTCAAACGCTTTGTTAAATGAAATAGTCGAATAAACCGCGCGGCTATCAGACTCCGAAAGACGTGAGTTGATTCAGTTCTTGCAGGAGCAGGTGAAGAAAAGCAAGTCGAAAAATTCTTTATCCGTTTCATCCGTATCGGTGATTTTGGAGTCAAATAACAGGAAAAATCCTGACGCGAATATTGAATGGCTGAAAAACATCAAAGCTAATATGCCGGAAATTATGTTGCGCTCAAAGACGGCAAGCCTATTGCTTTCGGAAGAACAATTCAGGAAGCTGATATAGAAGCGAGAGCAAAGGGTGTCGGAAAACCGCTTCTTCATTATATTCCGGCTAAAGATGAGGAAGTCCGGAACGGCTGGTAAACAATGATTCACAACCTCGAATTTGGAAAACTCGTTCGATACGATTCCGGCAAAAGCGGCATTTCACTAAACGTTGAGTTACGCTCAGGCAAAGCCTCGACGACTTTTGAAACAAAGGTTGATACAGGCTCGACTGATTGCATTTTTGAGCGTATTCACGCGGAAAAATTAGGAATCAAAATTGAAACTGGTTTGCGCTAAAGAATAAGAACAGCAAGCAGTTCTTTTTTGGCTTTCGCTCATCTGGTCACGTTAGTTGTTGAAGATTATAAATTCGATTCTGCCGTCTACTTTGCGCAGGACGAAAGTTTTAATCGTAATGTTCACGGCAGACACGGCTGGGCTGGCTCGACCGTATGATTATCGGCATCAACGATTACGACGGCAAGCTTTATTTGAGCCATTATGAAAGTTAAGCTTAGTTATTATATAAATCTGCTTTTTATTAAAGAATTATGCCATCGTTTTACGAAGTAATGATTGAGCGCAATTTTTCCAGCGCGCACCAGCTGCGCGGCTATAAGGGAAAATGCGAAAATTTGCACGGGCACAACTACAAAATCGAAATCTACGCGCGCGGCGAGGAATTGAACAACATCGGCTTGCTGATTGATTTCGGCGATTTGAAAAAAGCGGCGGACGAGATTGTGAAATATCTCGACCACCGCAACCTGAACGAGCTGCCGCCGTTTGACGAGGAATTGAACCCTTCGGCGGAAAATCTGGCGCGCTACATTCTGGAATATATCGCCTCGCGCGTGGACGACGACCGCGTGCAGGTTTACAAAGTCCGCTGTTACGAAACGCCGACCAGCATCGCCACTTATCAGGTAACTTAGGTCAGAACCGCCTGCGGTAGCGGGCGGTTGAACTCGGGTTAGCTCAAAGTTTGAAAATACGCTTAACCTGAAACCTGAAACTCTTAACCAAAACCGCTGCGGCAGCGGGCGTTTGAACGATTAAGCTCTAATCGAAATCCGGCAGGTCGACGCCCTGACCATTTATCACGTAATCAATCGCCAGTTCGATACTACGCTCGTTCCACAAATATCTTTTACTTCCCTTATCCGCCCAGGGACTTTTTGCATTTTGCCAGCACTGCTTTTCTCTCATTTTCCGGGCTGCGTTTGCTTTGAAGGCGTTAAGCGCGCTTTCCGGTTTATTTTCTCCAATCGAAACAACCGTATGAACGTGATTCGTTCGCACATTTATTGCCCGCAAATGCCATCCGCGAATTGAGCAGGTCTCGCGTATCGCTTCTTCCACACAAATACGCTGCGCCGCATTCAGCGTTACCGTTTCGCCTTTTAACCTTCGGCTGTTTATTTCAGTCCAATGCTTCTCCGGCGGAAGATGCGAAGTTTTATATTGATTGCGGAAGCGATTGACCGAACCTCTTTCATCGCCGTGCAGCCACGTTCCATAACAGCGAAAAGTAATTAAATAAGCCAGAGGCGTATCAGTATCATTCCACATTGCCGAATCGGTAATCTTAAACCGCCCGCTACGGCAGGCGGTTCTGACCTGTTATTCCCGCGCCGATTTCAAACAAATTCGGGATGCGGACGGGCAGTTTGCCCTGAAACGGAGCTTCGCCGAAAAGCGTTCTGACCGCCGCGTTCTGACCGATTTCCTCAATCGCGTAGGTCACGGCGTAAACGCGCGCGTCGGGAAACTGGCGAATCAGGTAGGGCGAGCCGAAAGCGATGACCGCGACGTTTTTGTCCTTCATCGCCACCGTCTGCTGGACGAAATTAGTCAGGTTTTCCGGCAGCGCGACCGTTCCCTTGCCCGCCGCGCGTTTGACGAATACCGCCAGCACGATTGAATCGAAGCCCCGCGCTTCCGTTACGGCTTTCTCGAAATCTTCCCTGCCGTTTCGATAATCGAGCCTGACGATTTTCGCGTTTTGCGCGCGTTTTTGGACTTCCGGCATAAACGCCGCGCCTTCGATTGGGTCATCGTCGGCGGCGACGACGACAAACAGCGTCCGGTTCGCCTTTTCGACGCTCAAGGGCAGCATTTCGTTCGCGTTGCGGAGAAGCGTGATTGATTTTTCGGCAATCCGGTTCGCCTCGCGCACGTTTTGCGGATTTTCGACCAGCTGGTTGACCTTCGTCAAATCGACCTGCGCGTTTTGCGTTAAGCCGAGGCGATGTTTCGCCCGCAGCAAGCGCCTGACTGACTCGTTGATGCGCTCTTCGGTAATTTCGCCTCGCCGTACGGCGGCTTCGACGGCGTTTATCGCGGTCGTCGAGCTTAAGGGCAGCAGAATCACGTCCGCGCCCGCCTGCACCGCCATCACGACCGATTTTTCCTCCGAATAATTTTTGATAATCGCGCCCATCTCCATCGCGTCGGTCGAGATGATGCCGTCGAATTTCAGCTCTTTTCGCAGAATGTCGTTGGAGATTTTCGTGCTCAAGGTCGCGGGAATTTCGTCGCCGGTGATTTGCGGCATCGCGACGTGCGCCGTCATCACCGAATCGACGCCGCTCTGAATCGCCATTTTAAACGGAACGAGCTCGACCGAATCCAGCCGCGCCCTGTCAATCGGCACGACCGACAGCCCGATGTGCGAATCGGTCGCCGTGTCGCCGTGACCGGGAAAATGTTTTAAGGTCGCAATACAATTTGCCTCTTTGACGCCTTTCGCCAGCGCCGAGCCGAACTCGCCGACTTTCTGCGGATTTTCGCCGTAGCTGCGCACGTTTATCACCGGATTGTCGGGATTGTTGTTGATGTCAACGACGGGCGCGAACAGCCAGTTGACGCCGATGGCGCGCATTTCCTCGCAGATGATTCTGCCCTGCCGGTAAGCCGCCTCGACCTCGCCCGCCGCGCCGACGCCCATATTCGTCGTGAAAGGCGTGCCGTTGCGGACGTTCATCCGCAAGCCCCGCTCGTAATCGGCGGCGAAGAACAAAGGAATTTTCGAGACGCGCTGCAATTCGTTCGTGATTCCGGCAATCGTGTTCGCGTCGCCGCGATAAACCGTGAAACCGCCGATTTTGTTCTGCTCGATTTCGCGCCGGTAATCCAGAAATCGCTCGCTCTGAAAATTCGTAAAGTCGCCCACCAGGCGAACGTTTATCATCTGCCCGATTTTCTCGCGCAGAGTCATCGCTTTAAGAGTTTTTTCAACCCATCTGTCCTGCTTTTTGTCCGTTTTCTGCGCTAAAGAAACCGGCGTAACGAAGAGTCCGAAAATGACCAGTAGAATTATTATATTTTTCACGGCTGCCCTCTGAGATATTTTAATATAACGATACGGCAGAAGCCCGCGCCTCAGCAAGGGCGCAGAGAGATTTAGGATTCGGGAATGCGGATTGCGGATTTGCCCTCGGCTAAAGCTCAATCCCAAATCCCGAATCCGAACGCGCAGGGCGGTGCGCGAAATGCGCGCCGCAAATTTTAAATTTCCGTTTATCGCCTTTTAACCACAGCTTCCAAAACTCCGGCGCGGCGTTGTGAAACTTCGATTTCACGTCGCAAAACTCCGGTTTTGTCACGCAAAACCGGAGTTTCTTCACTCAAAACTCCAGTTTCATCACACCAAACTCCAGTTTTGTCACACCAAACTCCAGTTTCTTCACTCAAAACTCCGGTTTCGTCACGTCAAACTCCAGTTTTACGTCGCAAAACTCCAGTTTGGTGACACGAAACCGGAGTTTGGTGACGCAAAACTCTGGTCTAATGATGCAAAACTTCGGTCTTGCATCGTGAAATTCCGGCTTCCGGGCGCGAAACTCCGGTTTTCTGACGAGGCTCGCCCGCTGCGCGATAAAAAAAGGCTTCCTCATCTGAGGAAGCCCGTAAAATTCACTTTTTGAAGATAAAATTAATTCGCCGCGCGCACGATTCTGGTCATCGCCTGCGCCAGTTCCAGACGGTTTACGGCGCGATTCGGGTTGAAGTTGTTTCCGCCGTCCAGCTTCAAAAAGCCTTTCTGCAAAGCGACCACAACGTAGCCGCGCCATTCGCTCGGAATCGAGTTCGCGTCGTTGGGAATCGGAATCACGTCGTCGGGACTGAAGACGGCGGTCGCCGCCAGATTTTCGAGATTCGCCGCCTTGACGAAAGCCACCGCCGCGACGAGTCTGGTCGCCGAAGCGTCGGGGCGAAACGCGCCGCCGGTCGAGGCGTCGAAAATCAATTTGCCCGACGGGTTCGATTGAACGCTTTCGACCACGCTGCGCGTCGTCAAATCGCGCGTGTCGGAATACATCGGCGTTTTCGCGACATACTGCGGAACGCGCCCGCCGCGCACAATCGCCGCCGCCAAATCGGCTCTCGAAACCACGCTTGCCGTGCGAAAATCTTCGCCGTGCGGCAGCATTAAAAACGTGCGCAGGCTGTCGTAAACGTCGCCGCGCGCGTCCGCCGCCAGCGAGCCGAGGTCGCCGAACGGCGCGTATTCGGCTCTGGAAGTCTGCACCAGACCGAAAATCTCCTGCGCCGAAGCGAAATTGCTGTTCGTGTGTCGAATAAAGGCTTGATAGGTCGAGCCTGCCGGATTAATTAAATTTACCTTTTCGCGCCTGCCGGTCAGCTCCGTCGTGTTCAGATTGTTCGATTCGCCGCGCAGAACGCCGTCCGCGTCGTAAACTTTCATCGCCAAATCGTTCACGCTCTGCCCGCCCCAGGCGATGCCGATGTTCGATTGCAGGGCGTTGGCGGGAATCGAAAGGTCGACCAGCGTGTTCAAACCGGGAACGACCGTCGCGTTAAAAGTCTGCGTCACGGAAGTGGCGAATTTGACCGTGTGCGTTTCCAGCGTCGAGCGGAAAATTCCGGTTCTTCTCTGCGGAAAAGCCGCTTCGAGCACCGCCGCGTAGGCGTTCAGAAAGCCCGCGCCGGTTTCGTGGCGGTAATTGAGCGGCATCGGCGTCGCCGAGCGCTGGAGAATGTCCTTGATTTCGGCGGGCTTCAGATTCGGATTCGCTTCCAGCATCATCGCAATCGTGCCCGCGACGAGCGGCGCGGAAAACGACGTTCCGCTGGCAGTCGTGTAGAACGGCATCTCGTTCGTCGTCAATCTCTGCAAATCGGTCGGAACGCCCAGAACTCCGGTCTGCGAAACCGTGCTGCGCAGGCTGACGACGTTGACGCCCGGCGCGACTATCGAAGGCGCTTGTCTGCCGTCGCCGAAAACTCCGCGCGAAGAAAATTTCGCCAGATTGCCCTTTTCGTCGGTCGCGCCGACGCTGACGACCCACGGCGCGGCGGCATACGGATTCAGCGTCCCGTTGCCCGCGCCTGCATTTCCCGCCGAAAAGACGACCGAGATGCCGCGCTCGGTCAGCGTTTTGGTGGCGATATTGACCGGGTCGTTAAAATCGTAGACGGTATTTGCCGAAAAGCTGCAATTGACGACGCGGACGTTGTAATTTGCGCCTTTTTCCAGCAGGTAATCGAAACCGGCGAGAACGTGCGTCAGATTCAAATCGCCCGCGGCGAGACCGAGAATTTTCGCGCCCGGCGCGACGCCGCTGTATTTTCCGCCGCTCATCGCGCCGCTTCCGGCAACCACGCCCGCCACAAAAGTTCCGTGACCGCTGAGCGGGTCGGTGTTCGGAACGTTTTCAACCGCCAGCGGCTTGATAAAACCGACGGCGGCGCTCTGCGTGTCCTGCAGGCGAACGTTCTGCACGACCTTGCCCGATAAATCGGTATGCGTCGAATTGACGCCCGTATCCAGCACGGCGACCGTCACGTTGCGTCCCGAAACCGACAGCCCCGAATTGTGCGCCTGTAAATCCGTGTCCGCGTTGATGCGATGCACCTGCGTTTTATTGAAAAACGGGTCGATATTCGATTTCAGAGTACGGTTGCCGTAAATCGAGCGCACCTGTGGCAGCCGCGATACGGCGATAAGCTGCTGGCGCGTCGCCGTCACCATAATCATCGGCAGTATGCGATACTGCGTTCCGCCCAATATGCCGAGCTGGCGCAATTTCGCCAAATCGGTAGCGGCTGGGTATTTATGATAGGCGATAACGGCGTTGACGTTGCTGTCGTCGGTCGCGCGGTCGAGCCAGAGCGCCAGCTCCGGGTCGACGCTTTGCAAGCCGCTCATCGGCGACGGGGTTTCGTCATCCGCGCCGGTCAATGAAATCCCGTCCGCGCCGGTCAAGCTGATGCCGTCCGCGCCGGTCAAGGAAATTGCTCCGTCCGCGCCGGTTAAAGAAATTCCGTCTGCTCCGGTTAAAGAAATCGCGCCGTCCGCGCCGGTTAAGGAAATCCCGTCAGCGCCTCTGATAATAATCGAATCGGCGGTGTAAATCGCGCCGTCCGCGCCGGTTAAGGAAATCGCGCCGTCCGCTCCGGTTAAACTGATGCCGTCCGCGCCGGTCAGCGAAATACCGTCCGCGCCCGTCAGGCTGATGCCGTTTGCGCCCGTGTAAGTGACGCCGTCCGCGCCGGTTAAGCTGATTCCGTCCGCTCCGGTTAAACTGATGCCGTCGGCTCCGGTCAGGGAAATGCCGTTTGATTTGTAATTGAGAAAGCCGTCGGCTCCGGTCAGAGAGATGCCCGAAGTGCCGACGTAGCGAATCCCGTCGGCTCCCGTCAGGCTGATGCCGCTGGATTTGACGACATTAAGCCCGGCGAGCGCCGAATTGACCGTAAAAATATACAACAGGAGCAAAGAAAGGATTTTTCTAAAGCGCATAGGCTATGTAAATTCCCGAATATGTATTAATTAAATACAATTCTAACCGCAAAATGTATTAAATTCAACCGCTTGTTCTAGGAGAACCGGCATCTGGTAGGAGCTGGATGCCGGTTTTTCTTCAACTTCAGCAACCGTCGTGCCTTAGTTCTGCACCGATTCGCTGACTCTTAATTGAAATGTGATGCCCTTTTCCAAACGCAGGTTGTTACCATTCGTCGAAAGCGACGTCGAGCCGTCCGCCGAAGCGCCCGCAGAATTGGAAATCCGGATTCCGTTTATCGTCCGTCCGAGAGTTCGGGTGGCGCCGCTGACCGTTTGTCCTGCCGTATTCGTTACTCCGCCGACGGTTTGCGTCGTCGTATTAACCACGCCGCCGACCGTGTTACCTACTCCGCCGAGTAAACCGCCGCCGCCCGAACTGCTCGAAACGTTTCCCGTCGAACTCGTGCTTCCCGATATATCCGAGCCCGACGTATCGCCAATATTGGAATTGGCAGACGCCTGCGTAATCGAAACGATGGTCGCCCTGACGGGCGCGTCCAGATTTTTTCCCTGTATCCGCTCGAACACGACGTCCAGCCGCGAGGCGGCGTTCTGCCGCGTTTTCTGCTGAACTTCCGTGACGCGACCAATCAGGCGCGCGCCTTTCGGCACGACGACCTGACCGTTTTGCCTGACGGCTTTCGTCGTTCTTAAAACGACCTCGTCGCCGGGCTTTGATTTTTTAACGTCCAGCGTGCTTTCAAGCTGCGCTTCGAGATTTGTTCCCGATTGAATCAGAACGTCGCCGTTCCTCTGCTTCTGCGCCGCGGCAAACGCGCCGAGCAGCAGAATTAAATTAATTCCAAGAATAATTTTTTTCATAATGCTTTAAAACTTCTTTTCTCAGGAATTCTCGGGAGAGCTTTATTTTAAAAATTTAAATCCTTGTGGGCTTGAACTTCTCCATTCTTATTTATATGACTTGAGAAAAACTTGAGAAATTAAAAAAAATTCGCGCGCCGCAAATAAAAATTCAAGTTTTGCTCAAGTCTGCGCAATTAAACTGTTCACTGTATGACAATGAGCATTTCTTTTCACGAAAATCTCGATTACAGCGAA
>JALZHR010000554.1 GCA_030860665.1 Acidobacteriota bacterium | reverse complement strand
GCTATATCAGTCTTGCGGTCGCCGTCATAATCGCCCGGCACGACGTAATCAGCCAAACCGAGTCCGAATTGTTTGAAAAGCGCTCTTTTCCGGCGGCTGTGCACAATGTAGAAATTCCAGTTGAGGTCGCCGTCGCTGTAAGCCAGAGCAAAATCCGCTCTGCCGTCGCCGTCGTAATCGCCGCGCAGTGGAAAACCGCCCGACTTTAAGAAAACTGTCTGAAGTCCGTTTCGGCTTTGCAGCATATACCAGGTTCTGCCCTGCGCCGAGGGACGCACAACTGCAATGTCCGTAATGCCGTCGCCGTCGTAATCCTGCGACATCTGAAAGTCGGAACTCAATCCCCATTGCGCGAATTGCAGGGTCGCGTCGCTGCTCCGCAAAATATAAAAATAGGTTTGCACGGGCGGACTGACAAAAGCCGTGCGCCAGACGGCAATATCGGTTTTGCCGTCGCCGTCGTAATCGCCCAGCGCCTGCAAATCGGTTTGTCCGCTGGCAGTGTTTATTCCCCAGCGAACCGCCTGGTGCGAGCTGCTGCCGCTCCGGTAAATGTGCCATTCCCAAAAGCCTATGCCTTCATTAATTCTCCGCCACACAAGCGGGTCGGTCTTTCTGTCACCGTCAAAATCACCGACCGTCTCGGCTTGCAGAAAGGCGGAAAACATAAATAACAAAACACAGATTAGGACAAACTGCTTTTTCATATTCATTTCCCCTTTAAATAGATGAGAAGCCGGTCTCAAATTATGGCTGGCTTAAAGGTTTGCTAATTCTAGTTTAGCCACCCGCCCGAGTCAAAATTTTTTACATTTAATGCAAATCAAAAATCTTTGTTTTTCTTGCCAGCCTCGCCGGATTTCCGATTTTGGCGAAGCCTAAAATATAAATCGTTTGACTCAAAGGCTCGCGGAAAGTTACTCTTTTGTTGTTGCAGATAATAAAAAAATAGTCGCTTTTACAGCTAACGACCGACGACGATGGAACAGATTTCTCAAATCATCGAAACTTACGGCATTTATGCGGTGTTCGCCCTGTGCACGGTCGAAGGCGACATTACTCTTTTATTGTCGGGCGTGATGGCGCACAGCAATTTCTTCGGCGACTACAGCTTTCTGAAAGTGTTTCTCGCCGGGACGATCGGCGGCGTCGTCGGCGACACGTTCGGCTACTGCGTCGGGCGTTTTTCGCGCCACACGGTCAAGGATTACGCCTTTTACAAAATGACGCAGCCGCGCATCGAGCGGCTGATTGATAAATTCGGCGGCTTTGCGATTATCTTGTCCAAGTATATCTACGGCATCCGCGTGGCGATGTGCATTTCGAGCGGCGTCGGGCGGATGAAATTCTGGCGCTTCGTCCTGATGGACACGATTAGCTGTTCGATTTGGGCGTTTATTCTGGCGAGTCTCGGCTATTTCTTCAGCGGCGCAATCACCAGCATCATCGGCGATTTTCACCAAATCGGCATCGGGTTGTTTTTCATCGTTCTCGGCGGCGTTATCGTTTTCTACGCGATTGAGCGGTTCTACCTGTCGCAGAAAGTCGAGGAAGTCAATCCCGAAACCATTCATAAAATCGAAGAAAAAATTCTCGCCGTCGAAGAAGTGGCGCAGGAAAAACTGCACGATCTCGGCGAGCGCCTGCACCTGACTACGCCGCCCGCCAGCCGCGAGGAAAAAGAAACGACCAAAGAAAAAAGCGGCAAATAACGAAAAACGTCGAAAATGCAAAACGTAAAATGCAAAATGCAAAATAGAAGGAAATATTTAATTCTCAATCTTAAATCCTGATATTTTGCATTTTGCATTTTGCATTTTGCATTTTGCATTATTTAAAGTATTTTCTGATTTCTGATTATTATCAGTAACAGCAATTTTAAATCCGTAATAATTTCTGAAGTAAATTTATGATTATCGAAGCATCCGCGCCGACGCGGGTTGACCTTGCGGGCGGCACGATTGATATTCCGCCGCTTTTTTTGTTTCACGAGGGCGCGGCGACCGTCAATTTCGCCGTCGATTTAATGGCGCGCTGTCGTCTGGAAACGCGCGCCGACGACCGCATTTTTATCGAATCCATCGACCGCAAAGAAGCGTTTGAAACCTCGCTCGGCAATCTGCACGAGCTAAAGGACGAGCCGCGCCTCGAGCTGCTCTCGAAGCTCGTCTATTTTTTCAAGCCGGAGACGGGCTTTAGTATGATTACCGAATCGGAAGCTCCGGCTGGCGCTGGCTTGGCGGGTTCTTCGACGCTGAACATCGCCTGTATCGGCGCGCTGAATAAACTGGTCGGAAATCGCTACGCGCCCGAAAAATTCATCCCGATTGCGGCGGCTGTCGAGTGTCAGGTCATCCGCGTTCCGACCGGCTATCAGGATTATTATTCGGCGCAATACGGCTCGGTTTCGGCGATTCATTTTCGACCGGACGGAATGCACCGCGAGGCTCTGGAAATCGACACCGAAACGCTGGAAAGCCGGATGGTCGTCATTTACACGGAGGAGCCGCGCAATTCCGGCACGAACAACTGGGACATTACAAAACGCCACATCGACGGCGACCGCGAGATTTTCAATATTTTTGAAGGCATCCGCGACACGTCGCTGAATCTGCGCGGCGCGCTGCTCGAAGGCGATTGGGACGGCGTCGGCGAGATTCTGAAACGAGCCTTTCCGCATCGCAAGCGCCTTTCGCCGAACATCACGACGCCGCATATGGACGATTTGATTGAGACGGCGCTGGCGAACGGCGCAATCGCCCCGAAAGTCTGCGGCGCGGGCGGCGGCGGCTGTATCGCCTTTTTCTGCGAGGAAGGAAAACGCGAGGCGGTCGAAAAAGCATTGTCCGAATCCGAAGGCGCGGAAGTGCTGAAGTGGAAACTTTATAAAGACGGGCTGACTATCAAGGAAATTAGCAATTAGCTGTTAGCTGTTAGCTGTTAGCTGTTAGCTGTTAGCTGTTAGCTGTTAGCTGTTAGCTGT
>JALZHR010000550.1 GCA_030860665.1 Acidobacteriota bacterium | reverse complement strand
CTTTCCGGCAAATCGCGAAAAGGTGCTCGATATTCTGCGCTCGCCCGTGCTGCTGGTTTTGTTTTACTTTTCGGCTTCGCTCGGCTGGGCTTTCGTTTCGAGCGGCAGAGTCGGCGCGAATATGAATTATTATATCGAAGGCTCGCTTCTGCTCTCGGTTCTGTGCGGCGTCGTCTACGCGAGCTTCAGGAAAAATTATTTGCCGAAATTGGCTCTGGCGATGATTGTTTTGTTCACATTGGGCGGCTCGTTTCAGATGGCGCGGATTCTGCACGGCGAGCGTTACCGCTGGCAGGCGCTCGGTTATTACCGCGAGATTTCAGACCGCACGAAAGAGACGATTTCGGCGTCGCCGACGGACGACGTTTGCGTCAGCGTCGCCGCCGAGATGGTCGTCCGGGGCGGCTGTCGTTTCCATTTCGACGATTTCAGCGAATACGAGCACGGCTGGTCGCCGGAACTGCGCGAGATTTTCGAGAAAGAAGTGAAAACGGGACGTTACGCGGCGATTCTGTGGTATGACGACCGGCTCGAAACGAAAGCCCAGCCGAGCGATGCCGAAAAGTAAAACAAAACCAGCTTTTCGCCCGCGATAAATAAAAACCAGCAGAAAAACGAGCGCGAGCGAAAAGACGGGCGTTTTCAGTATCCGCAGAAATTCAAATATCACCTGGCTCCAACTGAAAGTCAGCCGCTGCGCGTGCGTCCAGTGCTGCCAGACGTAACCGCCGCCCGAAGTGTAATTTAATAAAAAAATCCCCGCCGCCGCTAAAATCGCAAAGGCTGAAGCGGTCAAAAACGCCGCGCGCCATTTTCCGAGCTGCAAAAAGCGCAAAAAAGCGATTCCGGCGGTCAGAAAAAACGTCTGCTTGGTGAAAAAAGCGGCGCACGAGAATAAAACGATTCCGGCGATTACGGCGGCGGACGTTTTCTCGCCTTCTTCGACGCGCGTGAAAATCAGCCACGCCGCGCCCGCCGCAAAAGCGAAAGCAATCAAATCCGGTCTGACCGCGCCGATCCAGAACTGCGCCGGAAACATCGCCAAACCCGCTAAAAGAGCAATCCGAACGGCTTCCTTTTCGCCGGTTATTTTTTTCGTGATTTTCGCGACCGCCCACAGGCAAAAGGCGAAAGCCAGAACAGTCAGAAGCCTTCCCCACCAGAGCTGAAAGCCGAAAAGCTTCTGTCCGAAGGCAATCAGGACGTAAAAAACCGCGCCGTAAGGCGTCATACTGTAAGGCGGCGTCAGGGCGAAAGCGTACGGATTTTTGCCTTCCAGAACGTGCTGCGCGGGCATCCAGTTGAACGCTTCGAGAATGCCGTTATCGAAAGGAAAAGCGAGGCGCGAAATTATCAAAGACAAAAACAAAACGCTCAAAATTCCGATTCCGAGCCGGGCGAAAAGCGAAAGTTTATCTGCAAAAAAAATCTTTTGATTTTTTTCCGTCGGGTGCATTTTGAGTTTTTTGAAAGCGTCGTCGTTTAAAGAGATTTCGGAAATTTTCCCACACGCCGGCGCATTTCACAAATAGTAGAGAAAGAAATGCGGAACGCGGAATTAAAAACAAATTCATCGTTCATTTCGCATTCCGCATTCATCGATTCCTTATCTGCGGTTAAGCTGCCTTCCGGTTTTATTTGGAAATCTGGACGCCCGGTAAATTCTGCCGGTGAACTGCCTGATGAAGACTGTGCGCAATCATTTTGGCGCGCAGCTTGGCGTTTTCCGCCGTTTCGCCCGCGAAAAATTCATCGACCGTTTGGCTGAAAATCTCGACCCAGCGGCGAAAATGCTCTAATTCGAGCGTGGATTTTTCGTTTAATTTCTGATGCACGAAAAGCGGGTTGCCGAAATAAATTTGTTTGCCGAACAATACTTTTTCCCAGAAATCGACGATAATCGGCAGATGCGCGGCTAAATTCAGACCGGCAAAATGATGCCCGATTTCCGCGTCGGTCGTGGCGATTTTATAAAATTCCGTTAAAAGCAGTTCGAGGTCAGAGCGGTTTTCAATATCCTGTTTCATCTTTGTATATTGCGCGGCGGCAGATTCAGCAGAACGCTTAAAATTAATAAAAGCAGTATTTTACCGATTTCAAAAGCGATATAGACGAAATGCGCCGTTGAGGCGGGCGGCGTTTGCCCGCTCGTTATCAAATCGATTCTTTCAATCAAAAGCGGAATCAGCCAGAAAGTCTGCGCCAGCAGAATGAAGGCAATCGCGCCGAAAACGATTCGCGCCCGCCGCCGCGGCGCGCCGAGGAAAGCGAAAAGCGCGATTGCCAGCAGAATCGCCAGCGCGCATTCGACGCGATTCAGAGCCGTGAAAACGAGCTTGCCGATGCCGAGTCCAAGCTCGCGCGTGATGCCCGGCGCCTGAAATTTCAACTGCGCTTCCATCGCAATCGCGCAGAGCATTCCGCACCACAAAGGCGGCAAAATCCGCTGTAAAACAAACGCTGCCGTTTTCATTATCTATTATTCGGTCGAGGCTGCTTCCTCGTTATTGAGCGCGGCGTGCAGCGTGTGCCAGCTAAGGGAAGCGCATTTGACGCGCGCCGGAAATTCCAGCACTCCGGCGAAGATTTTCAGTTTTCCCAGACGATTTTCGTCCTGCTCGATGTCGAGCCTTCCGGTCACCATCCGGTGAAATTCGTCGAACAAAATTTCCGCTTCCTCGCGCGATTTTCCCTTGACGACCTGCGTCATCATTGAAGCCGACGCCTTTGAAATCGCGCAGCCCGAGCCTTTAAACGCAACGTCCCTGACCGTGTCGTTTTCCATCGAAAGATACAGCTTCAACTGATCGCCGCAGAGCGGGTTGTGCCCTTCGGCGACTTTATCGGCGTTTTCAATCTCGCGGAAATTTCGCGGATTTTTGTTGTGCTCTAAAATTACTTCCTGATATAAATCGTTTAATTCCGACATAAAATATTTTCGATTTCAGATTTTCGATTTGCGATTGCCTCTAAATTTTATCGCCGACGGGCGCGGTAAAATTTTCGTCGTCGATGTTTCCCGTATTTTTCACGTTTTTCGGCTCGAACAATAAAACTTCCACTTCTTCGCCGGCGACCGTGCGATGCTCGACGCCGCGCGGCACAATCACGAATTCGCCTTCATTTAATTCGACCGTTTTGTCGCGGAATTCGATGCGAAAACTTCCCTTTACGGCGAGAAACATTTCGTCTTCCGCTTCGTGATGATGCCACGGAAACTCGCCTTTGAATTTGACGAGCTTTATTTCCTGATTGTTCAATTCGCCGACGACTTTCGGTCGCCAATGCTCGCCAATCAAAGCAAATTTTTCGGTTAGATTAACTTTTTCCATTGTTTTTCCGATTAAAATTCAATTGCTGCCTAAATAAATTCCGCTCCCGGTTTTAAGCGCTTCGCGGCAGGCGTTTATAAGTTTATCCATCGCTTCCGACCGGTCTGGATTTTGCGCGCTCTCTTTAATTTTCTGACATCCGGCGAGAAGCTGATTGATTTCGGACGGAAAATAAGCAGCGTCCTGATACCAATCCCAGATGCGTCCGGGCATTTCAAATCCTTTTTCTCCGGCGGCTTCCAGATACATATTTTTCAATCGTTCTTCGTGTTCGGCATAACTCTCGCCGTCGCGCCGCTCGGTCGATGATAATTTTATATCGAGAAAATTTTGCAACGCGTCGAAATCTTTCCCGTCCAGGAAAAAATCCGGAACGCGGTCGCCCTGTGCAGGATTCCACTGCATCGCGTCACGCTCGCGACGCTCGTCCCGGACGTAGACCGGATTTTTAACAATGCAAATTGTAAGACCCATAATTAATTTCCGCTTCAGGCAAAAACTTCAATCACTTTTTCGACCGCTTCGCAGAGCGCATCGACTTCGCGGCGCGTGTTGTAAAAGGCGAACGAAGCGCGAGCCGTCGCCGGAACGTCGAAAAATTTCATCACCGGCTGCGCGCAGTGATGCCCGGCGCGGACGGCGATGCCCGACTGGTCGAGAATCGTGCCGATGTCGTGCGGGTGAACGCCTTCAATCGTAAACGATAAAACGCTCGCTTTTTCTTTGGCTGTTCCGATAATTTTCACGCCTTCGATATTCGACAGTTTTTCGGTCGCGTATTCCAGCAGCGCGTGTTCGTGAGCGAAGGCGGCGTCCAAATCAATCGAGTTCAGATAATCAATCGCCGCGCCCAAACCGATTTGCGCCGCGATGGCGGGCGTTCCGGCTTCAAATTTTTCGGGAATCCCGGCGTAGGTCGTC
>JALZHR010000545.1 GCA_030860665.1 Acidobacteriota bacterium | reverse complement strand
CAACCAGCAGGGCGCGCTCGCTTTATATGAAGAAGCCGTTAAATTAAACGATAAAAACGCGGCGGCTTTCGCCAGCCTCGGAGAAATCTACGACGATTTGAACCAGAACGAAAAAGCCATCGCCAATTACGAAAAAGCCTTGCGGCTCAGCCCGGAGCTTTCCGAACTGCACGCGCCGCTCGGCATTTTATATTTGCAGAAAGGCGAGATTGCGCTGGCGGAAAATTATCTGACGAAAGTAACCGGCGCGGCGACCGCCGGCGACGCTGAAACGCATTATTTCAAAGGCTTGCTCTATTACAAGCAGAACAAAAACGCCGAAGCCCTAGCCGCCTTTTCGAGCGCCGTAAAAGCGAAGCCGGATTACGCCGAAGCCTATTATTATCAGGGCGAAACCTACGACCGGCTCGACAGGGACAAGGAAGCGATAAACGCCTACAAGGAAGCCGTCCGCATCAATCCGAGATTTCACGAAGCGTGGTTCGATCTGGGCGTCGCCTATTACAATCGCGACCGTTTTGAAGACGCGGTCGCGGCTTATAAGGAAGCGATTCGGCTGAAATACGACAACGGCGAAGCGCATCTGAACCTGGCGAACGCCTATCGCCAGCTCGCCCGCTACGCCGAAGCCAATTCTGAATACACGGTCGCGGCGCAGTTCGTTAAAGGCGACGCCGATATGTTCAGCGAATGGGGCTTCTGTCTCGGCAAAGAGCGCAAGTGGAACAAGGCTGTCGAACGGCTGGACACGGCGGTCGCGATGCGTCCCGACCCGGTCGATTACACCAATCTCGGCTGGGCTTATTACAACGCCGCGCAGGACGATTTGCGCGCCAAACGCGAGCCGGACGCGAAAGCGAAGCTGGCGAAGGGCAGAGACGCTCTGCAAAAAGCCACGACGTTGAACCCGAATTTCGAGGCGGCGTTTTTGAATCTCGGCATCACTTTGACGGATTTGGGCGATTATCAGGGCGCGGTGCGCGCCTTGACCAGAGCGACGGATTTACGCAAAAACTGGGTCTCGGCAATCAACGAGCTGGGTCTCGCCTATCGCCAGCTCAACGATTTCGACAACGCCGTCAAACAGTTTAAAAAAGCGACCGACATCGACAAAAAATTCGTCGCCGGTCTCTACAATCTGGGCGAAGCCGAATATCGTCGCGGCAATAAGAAGGAAGCGAAAAAGGCGCAGGAAAAATTGAAAAAACTGCACCCGAATCTCGCGGCTCAGCTCGACATTCTGATTTCCGGCGCGGTTCTGACCGAGACGAAAAATCAAATTCAGAACCGTGTCCCGAAACCGCCGCGTCTTCCCTATTAGCTTTCGGCTGATTGAGCGGCAGGCGGATTTGTTTTATAGTTTGTCGCTGATGGCTGCTGAAGAAAATCGGGGGCTGAAAATCCTGCAAAACGTGCCGCTCGCGCCGCTTACGACTTTGAAAATCGGCGGGGCGGCGCGTTTTTTCGTCTCGGCGAAAAGCGAAACGGAAGCGGTCGAAGCGGTTCGTTTCGCGCGCGAAAACTCGCTCGAAATTTTCGTTCTCGGCGGCGGCAGCAACGTTTTGATTTCCGATTCGGGCTTTGACGGTCTGGTTTTGCAGATTGCGCTGCGCGGAATCTCGACTTTTCGCGAAGCGGACAAAACGATTTACGTCACGGCGGGCGCGGGCGAGGACTGGGACGATTTGGTCAAATACTGCGTCGAAAAAAATCTCGCCGGATTCGAATGTTTGAGCGGCATTCCTGGTTTCGTCGGCGGAACGCCAGTCCAGAACGTCGGCGCATACGGGCAGGAAGTTTCCGAAACGATTGTCGCGGTTCGCGCCCTTGACCGGGAAAATAATCGAATAACCGAACTGGCGAACGCCGAATGCGGCTTCGCTTACCGCGCGAGCATTTTCAACACGACCGAAAAAAACCGCTACATCGTTCTCGGCGTCACCTACGCTTTAAAACTCGACGGCGCGCCGAAAATCGTCTACCGCGATTTGCAGAAATTTTTCGGCGACAAAAATCCCGATTTGGCGGAAACACGCGCCGCCGTTCTGAAAATCCGCGCCGAAAAGTCGATGGTCATCAACGCCGCCGACCCGAATTCGCGCAGCGCCGGTTCGTTTTTCAAAAATCCTATCGTCACCAATAAAAAGTTTGCGGAAATTGCCGAAAGGGCGAAAAGTCTCGGAATCGAAGAAGTTCCGAAGTTTCCGGTTGACGAGGAAACCGTCAAAATTCCCGCCGCGTGGCTGATTGAAAAATCCGGTTTTCGGAAAGGCTTTCGTAAAGGGCGCGCCGGTTTATCGACCCGCCACACGCTCGCCCTCGTCAACGCAGAAGGCGCGACCGCCCGCGACATTCTGGACTTAAAGGACGAGATTCAAAACAAAGTTGAGGAAAATTTCGGCGTCGAGCTGATACCGGAGCCGGTTTTCGTCGGTTTCGATTAAAATTTTTTACAAAACTTTACATTATTCCGCGCGCTGATTCTTGTCTCGCCCAAAATTGTGTGCTTTAATACTCGCCGACTGCTGACGGGCAAAAAGAAACTTTTAGGTTCAATTATCGTCTCTTCCGAACGACAATTAACACACTAAACGCGCAAATCAGGAGCGAGACTTACTGATAGAGCTAAAACTGCTCTATCGCGTTCCCACAATTATTTCTCCGCTTGATTTCACATCAATAAAAATAAAATTTATCCGGATTCGACCGCGTTGATGCGTCCTTTCGCATTTTCCGAAACAAATCCGAACCTGCCTTTTAATTGACAGAAGAGAGATTGCAATATGACAGAAAAAAAAGAATTAAACATCGAGCCCAATTCAGAGCCGATTGCTAATCGCCGCCAGTTTCTCGGCAAAATCGGCAAAACCGCTCTTGCCGCCGCAGCCGTCGGCGCGGTCGCTCCGCTGGTCGATAAAAGCTCGGAAGCGCTCGGTCAGACGACGAAGCGCGAAGCCGCGCGCGGCGCGCAGAATTTTTACCAGAGCCGCGCCAACGCCTGTTACCAGTGGAGAGTCAGCGTCGCGCACGCGAATCTCGCGCCGATTCCGCCCTTTTTCGACCGCGCCAATAACGGCGACGAGGAGCTTTACCCGAATCGCATCGGCAATTACTCGAAAGGCTTGCCGCACCAGTCGAACGGCGAAGTCGTCGCGTCGGCATACAACGCGTTTCTGAATGCGTTGCGCAGCGGCAGCCCGGCGATGTTCGAGCAGATTCCGCTCGGCGGCGACCGGAAATTCACCAATCCGCAATCGGGTCTGGCTTTCGACCTCGAAGGCAAGGACGCTTTTCATTTCGTACAGCCGCCGCCGCCCGCTTTCGCCAGCCGCGAGCTTGCCGCCGAAATCGCCGAAAATTACTGGATGGCTCTGCTGCGCGACGTTCCCTACGCGGATTACCAGAACAACGCGATTGCGCAGGCGGCAGCCGCCGATTTGACGCTTTTCGGCGCGGATTTCAAAGGCGCGAAGGACACGAACGGGCAGGTCACGCCGCGCGTTTTGTTTCGCGGTTTAACGCCGGGCGACAAAGCCGGACCGTATCTGTCGCAGTTCTTCTACCAGCCGTGCTTTTTCGGCGCAAACGAAATCAACCAGCGGATTCAGACGGTTCTCGGCGTCGGCAGCGGCGGTCAGAATTACCTGACCGATTTTAACGGCTGGCTGGCGGCGCAGAACGGCGTCTCGCCGTCGCAGACTGACCTTATCGACCCGACGCCGCGTTATATGCGCAACGGGCGCGACCTCGGTCAATGGGTTCACATCGACGTTTTGTTCCAGGCGTATTTTCAGGCGTTTCTGGTTATCGCAGGTATTGGCGTCCCGGCGGACGACGGAAACCCGTATAAAAATTCGGCGACGCAAATCGGTTTCGGCACGTTCGGCGGACCGCACATCGCCACGCTTCTATGCGAAGTCTCGACGCGCGCTCTGAAAGCGGTCTGGAATCAGAAATGGTTCGTCCATCGCCGGATGCGTCCGGAAGTTTTCGCCGAAAGAGTTGACCGCCGCGCGTATCACGGCGCGAATTACCCGGTTCACCAGGAAATTATAAATTCCGTCACGACCGCTTCGCGGCTCGGCGGCTACCTGCCCGCCGGAAACGCGTTTCTGCCGCAGGCGTTTCCCGAAGGCTCGCCGACGCATCCGGCTTACGGCGCGGGACACGCGACGGTTGCGGGCGCGTGCGTGACGATTCTGAAAGCGTGGTTTAAGGAAGACTTCGTGATTCAGAACCCGGTCGTGCCGGACGCGACCGGAACGGCTCTGGTTCCCTACGGCGGGTCGGAAAACCTGACCGTCGGCGGCGAGTTGAATAAAATGGCTGCCAACGTCGCGCTCGGGCGAAACACGGCTGGCGTTCACTGGCGCTCGGACGGAACCGAATCGATGCTGCTCGGCGAAGCGCTCGCCATCAGCATCCTGCGCGACCAGAAAACCGGCTACAACGAGCAGTTCACGGGCTTCAGCCTGACCAAATTCGACGGCACGACGATTACCGTCTGAGCAGCGGTCGAAAATTGCCAAAAGGAAAAGACGCGGTTAGATTAGCCGCGTTTTTTCTGTATAATCGAAAATTTAGTATGCCGAAACGCACAGACATCCATAAAATCTTAATCATCGGTTCAGGTCCCATCGTCATCGGGCAGGCGGCGGAGTTCGATTATTCGGGCACGCAGGCTTGCCGCGCTTTGAAACAGGAAGGCTTCGAGGTCGTTCTGGTCAATTCAAATCCGGCGACGATTATGACCGACCCGGAAATCGCCGATAAGACTTACGTTGAGCCTTTAACGGTCGAAACCGTCACCGCGATTATCGAAAAAGAGCATCCCGACGCGCTTTTGCCGACGGTCGGCGGGCAGACGGGCTTGAATTTATCGGTCGATTTATACGAGAAAGGAATTCTGGATAAATTCGGCGTCAAGCTAATCGGCGCAAACGTCGCGTCAATCAAAGTCGGCGAAGACCGCGAGCTTTTCAAAAAAGCGATGGACGAAATCGGCATTCCCAGCCCGAAAGGCGGCTTTGCTCACACGTGGGAAGAAGCGCGGAAAATCGTCGAGCAGACCGGCTACCCGGCAATCATCCGCCCGGCATTCACGCTCGGCGGCACGGGCGGCGGCACGGCTTACAACCCGGAAGAATTCGAGGAAATCGTCGAGCGCGGCTTGAGCGCATCGCCGATTTCGCAGGTCTTGATTGAAGAATCAATCCTCGGCTGGAAGGAATACGAGCTGGAAGTGATGCGCGATTTGAACGATAACGTCGTGATTATCTGTTCAATCGAAAACTTCGACCCGATGGGCGTTCACACGGGCGATTCGATAACGGTCGCGCCCGCACAGACTTTAACCGACGTGGAATACCAACGCCTGCGCGATATGTCAATCGCCTGCATTCGCCGCGTCGGAGTCGAAACCGGCGGCTCGAACATCCAGTTTGCCGTCAACCCGGACAACGGCGACGTGCGGATTATCGAGATGAACCCGCGCGTTTCGCGCAGCTCGGCGCTCGCCTCGAAAGCGACCGGCTTTCCGATTGCGAAAATCGCCGCGAAGCTCGCGGTCGGCTACACTCTGGACGAAATCCCAAACGACATCACGAAGAAAACTCCCGCCAGTTTTGAGCCGACAATCGATTATGTCGTCACGAAAATCCCGAAATGGGCTTTCGAGAAATTTCCCGGCGCGGAAGACGTTCTCGGAACGCAGATGAAATCGGTCGGCGAGGTGATGGCAATCGGCAGAACGTTTAAGGAATCGCTGTTTAAAGGCTTGCGCTCGCTGGAAGCCGTCAAGCCTTTACGATTGGAAGGCGTTCCCGACCACGTTTTGCAGCGCAAGCTGGCGCGCCCGAACTCGCAGCGATTTTCCTATATTACGTATGCTTTGCGAAACGGTTATTCGATTGCGGAGATTCACCGGCTGACGAAAATCGACCCGTGGTTTCTCGAACAATTGCAGGAAGTTATGCAGCTGCAGGCGCGCATCGACGGGCGGAATTTAAACGACGTTCCGAGCGAGGTCTTGCGGGCGGCGAAGGAATATGCCTTGTCCGACCGGCGCATCTCCTACCTGACCAATTCGACCGAAACGGTGGTTCGCGAGCGGCGCAAAAATCTGAACGTCGCGCCGGTTTATAAACGAGTGGACACGTGCGGCGCGGAGTTTGAATCGCACACGCCGTATATGTATTCGACCTACGAGGAAGAATCCGAAGCCGAGCCGACCGACCGCCGCAAGATTATGATTCTCGGCTCGGGTCCGAACCGCATCGGTCAGGGCATCGAGTTCGATTACTGCTGCTGTCACGCCAGTTTCGCGCTGCGCGACGCGGGTTTTGAGACGATTATGGTCAACTGCAACCCGGAAACCGTCTCGACCGACTACGACACGTCCGACCGTCTCTATTTCGAGCCTTTGACGTTTGAAGACGTGATGAACATCGTCGAAACCGAAAATCCCGAAGGCGTCATCGTCCAGTTCGGCGGGCAGACGCCTTTGAATTTAGCCGACCGCCTGCACAACGCCGGAGTGCCGATAATCGGGACGTCGCCCGACTCGATTGACCTGGCGGAAGACCGCAAACGTTTCAGTGCTTTATTAAAGGAGCTGAACATCCCGCAGCCGGAAAACGGCACGGCGACCTCGACCGAGGAAGCGAAGGAATGCGCCGCGCGTATCGGTTATCCGATTGTCGTGCGCCCGAGCTTTGTTCTGGGCGGGCGCGCGATGGCGATTGTTTACGACGACGAGTCGCTGGACGAATATATGCGCACGGCGGTCGACGCCTCGCCGGAAAAGCCGATTCTGATTGACAAATTTCTCGAACGCGCCGTCGAAATCGACGTCGATGCGCTCGCCGACGCGAGCGACGTCGTCATTGCCGGAATACAGGAACACATCGAGGAAGCCGGAATCCATTCGGGCGATTCGTCGTCGGTTCTGCCCGCGCAGAAAATCGCCGAGGAACATCTGGAAACCATCAAACACTACACGACGAATCTCGCCAAAGCGCTGAAGGTCGTCGGCTTGATGAACCTGCAACTGGCAATCAAGGACAATCGCGTCTACGTCATCGAGGTCAACCCGCGCGCCTCGCGCACCGTTCCGTTCGTGGCGAAAGCGACCGGCGTTCCGCTCGCCAAAATCGCCTCTTTGGTGATGGCGGGACACAAATCGTTAAAAGATTTCAACCTGCCGGAAGTTTTGTCCGTGCCGAAAATCTTCGTCAAATCGCCCGTTTTCCCTTTCAAAAAGTTCGCGGGCGTCGACCCGGTTCTCGGACCGGAAATGCACTCGACGGGCGAGGTGATGGGCGTCGGCGAAACCTTCGGCGAGGCTTACGGCAAAGCGATGGAAGGCGCGGGGCTAAGTATGCCGCTCGAAGGCGTCGCCTTCATCTCCGTCAACGATTCCGACAAAGGTCAGGCGGTCGTCCTCGCCCGCCGCTTAAACAAACTCGGCTTCAAACTGATTGCCACCTACGGCACGGCGAAACGCCTGACCGAAGTCGGCTTGGACTGCGAAACCGTCTTCAAGGTCAACGAAGGACGCCCGAACATCGCCGATTACATCAAACAGGGCGAAGTTTCATTAATCATCAACACGCCGCTCGGCAAAACCTCGCACTACGACGAGCAGGCAATCCGCAAAGCCGCCCTGCAATTCAACGTCCCCTGCGTCACGACAATGACCGGCGCGGAAGCTCTTATAGAAGCGATTGCGACGAAAAAATCGCAGGAAAACGTTTCCGTCAGAAGCTTGCAGGAAATTCATTCTGAGAAAATATTAAGGGTCAATTATTAGAATTATTCTTGTTTTTCTCTAATTCAGAGACGTAATCGCTGATTCTATTTTTTCCTTTTGATAAAGTCTTATTACTTATTCTTCTTACGTTTTTATACAATAAGTTATGATTTCCACAGCGTTTAATTTTCAAGTTACTTCCACAGTAACATCTTTCATTAGGTTTTATTTTGATTCCTTTGACTAAACTTTCCAAGACTTTTTCAATTAAAAGAGGATTATCAATATCTAATAACTCTTTATAGGTTTCATAATTTGACGTTTGAGAAGAATGTGAATGTTCACCAAATTTATATTCTCCATGCATTTCAAAATGAGAGTTATTTTGCAGGTAAGGTATTAGAATGTGTTCGATGAAACCTGTAAGACTTAATATCTTAGTTTGGAGTAATAGTTCTTCCTTAGGTCGTGTTGTAAAACATAAAGAGCCGTCTTCTGTGAAACAATGCCTGTCATTCTCGCGGGGAATTCTTTCGCCCGTTTCCCAAACTTGCGGGAAAAATTTAGGGAACGGAGTGATGTCAATTTCTACAAAATATCTATCGCCATCCGATTCCGATGCAAATAAAAATCCAGTAAATCTTTGAGTTTGTTCATTAAATTCCAAAGTTGGATATTTATCTAAAACTCTTTTTATTCTATCGTTCATCACTGAGCATAAGGAATCGGTTTAATATAAGTCGCTCCCAAAGCTGTAGATAAATTCGCTGATTTTTTTTCATCATCTGTATCTGCAGCCTCAGGGAATCTATCACCGAATTGTTTTTGAAGTATCTGGCTCGCTTTTTTACGGTTGCTTTCGTCTTCTGCATCATTGCAAGCAGTAAGCAAATTATCCAATTTAGTTAGAAAGTCATTTTTCTTAGCCGTTGTATAATCGGCAAAAACATCTTCATCTTTAGGTGTCGTTGGTCTTAAGCATTTAAATCCATTGTGTGAATTTAATTCATCATTAATTTTATTGACGGTTCGCCTAAAAGCAGTATCATCATTACTCGCTGAAACATAATTATTAGTTGCAAGAATAGTCAAGGCAAAACCGCTAGGTAAAACTAAATTAGAATTTTCACATTCTTGATAGTTTTTCCAAGCCTTTAAATAGCGCACAATTCTTTCTAATTGCGAATTTTTTTTGTTATTAAACCACTCAAAAAATTCCTTTGGGTCACTTTCTATCCAACCTTTACTACGATGAGCTAATTCGATAATGTCACCCTTTTTGTAATAGATTGGTAAATCAACATGATGTCCGTCAGCAAAAATCACTCTTATACAAGTTGTGCGTCTTTCAGGAAGAGTATCGGTGTGGTTTTTTACTGATGAGTAAACCCAATCATGCCAAGTTTCGATGTCTTGTTTTTTGTTTTCACCTTCCTTTTCAATAAAGTAAACGCCGTAGTCTAAATCGTATTTAACTAATTTGTTTCCTTTATCGTCGGTCACAGGAATAGGATTAATTGTTGTGTTCATTTCAAAAGAGCCTTGTCCCCAAAACTTGGGTTGGATTTCATCTTTTTTATTTTCTCGAAACCAATTCCTTATCTTTTTCTTTAGGTCTTTTCGACTTGTTTTCAAACTCTTAATCCGCGAATCATTTAACTTAATGTTCGAGTTAAATTCAGTAAATTGTTGATGTAATACTGCCATAATTTTAAAATGGATGCTCTAGGTTATTGCTCGTAAATTCCAAGTCAATAAATTTTCCTCTCGTTTGAATTGGAGTTCTATTTGTGTAGTAATCTCCCGATAAACATTTCTTCTCATTTTTTTCAATTACTTTAATAACTTCAGTCCCATAATGCGGAGCAAAACCTAATTTAGGATTTCCGTCATTACGATAGGTATAAATAAGTGTGAAGACATCGTGCTCACCCTTAGCTACTGCGACTTCTATACTTTCAGAAGCTGATGATGGATGATTTTCTGTATCAAAAGTAAATGAAGAAATTTTTATGATAGAAGCTGTTTGGTGAATAATCTTAACGTGTTTTAGCCTTCCCCTTCTAATCTCACAGTTTTCATCTCTGAACTCATATTCTAAATAACCTTCATACCTTCCACTAAAATCTTTTACCCAAAACAGGTATGAAAATGGTTTGTATTTCCAAAGAAATTTATCAATTAGTAACAACAAAAAAGAGATGACTGTAATTATAGAAACAGATATGCCCCAGTGTAAGAATCCAAGATATAAAACGATTGCTAACCCAACCAAAAGGGTTAAAAGAAAGGTAGGTTGGTAATATTTGAAATAAGAATTATTCATATTTCAGGATTATATTAATACAGTCTTTCATTTAGGTCAACGTTGCATCTGTGAAATTTTTTGAGTTAGAAATTCAAGATTAAATTTTTGGTTTGAGTTTAAAAACATAATATCCTTAATTTATTCTTAATAGCTGCTTCCAATGAAATATCTTTACATCGTGCGTATATTCTCATACTATACAATCTTGGATGAAAGAGACGATTGAAAATTGTGAAGGCTTTGAATGGGATGACGGAAATTCAAACAAGAACTGGCATCTTCACGATGTTTCTGACGGTGAATGCGAAGATGTTTTTTTTAATCTGCCTTTGATTATTGCTTCCGACAAAAAGCATTCAGAGAGAGAAAGCAGGTTTTTTGCGCTGGGGCGAACCGATGCAAATCGTTGGCTTTTTATTGCTTTCACTGTAAGAAATAAATTGATTCGGGTAATTTCAGCCCGCGATATGACGAAAAGTGAAAAGAGAAAATATGCCGAAAAAATTAAAAGAGATTCCAATATTTAAGAGTGAAGATGAGGAACGCGTTTTTTGGGCGAAACAAGATTCAACCTATTACGTTGATTGGGATTCGGCGCAATCAACGGTTTTGCCAAAATTGAAGCCGACAACGCGGACGATTTCCCTGAGAATTTCCGAATCAATGCTGGAAAAAATCCGGCTTGTCGCCAACAAACGGGACGTTCCCTATCAGTCGCTGATTAAAATGTTTTTGAAGGAAAGGCTTGATGAAGAATTCAAGGCTTCATAAAAGGATAAATATTATGTTCGGGAAAATATTCAGCTATGTTTTAGTTTGCGTGGTTTTATCCGCGCCCATTTTCGCGCAGAGGCAGTTTACGGCGCGACCGGCGGATTCGGGCGGGGTTTTGATGGCGGAGCAGGCGGCTTATGATGTGAAGCATTATGGTCTGGATTTGCGGATTAATCCCGCCGAGCAGTCGATTAAGGGCGCGGTGACGGTCAGGGCACGGATGGTGCGGGCGATTGATAAATTCGTGCTCGACCTCGATACGCCTTTTACGGTCGAATCGGCGGCGCTGGCGGACGGCGGCAGGTCGCAGCCGCTCGCGTTTGAACGGCGCGAGGGCAAAATCTGGATTTCGTTTCCGAAAGCGGTGAAAGCCGGGAAAACGGTCGAGGTGCGCGTGGCTTACAACGGCAAACCGCGCGTCGCGCCGCATCCGCCGTGGGTCGGCGGCTTCGTCTGGTCGAAGACGGCGGACGGCTCGCCGTGGTTTGCGACCGCAGTGCAGAACGACGGCGCGGACGTTTGGTTTCCCGTGAAAGACCATCCGTCGGACAAAGCCGACAATTTTTCGCTGCGTTTCACCGTGCCCGAACCGCTCGTCGCCGCCTCGAACGGCAAGCTGCAATCGGTTGTGAAAAACGCGGACGGAACGCAGACTTTCAACTGGTTTCTGTCACAGCCCGCGAGCAATTACGTGATTGCGCTGAACGTCGCGCCTTATAAATTGATTGAAGACCAGATGCAGTCGGTCGCGGGCGATATGATTCCGATTAAGTTCTACGTTTTGCCGGAGCATTACGAAAGAGGCAGGGAGATTGTCGAAAAAACGAAGGAATACACGCGTTTTTACGAATCGGTTTTAGGACCTTACCCGTTTCGCGCCGACAAATTAGGCATCGCCGAAACGCCGCATCTCGGGATGGAGCACCAGACCATCATCGCTTACGGCAACAATTTCAAGTACGACGCGGAAGGGACGGACGGCTTGATGCTGCACGAGCTCGGACACGAATGGTGGGCTAATCTCGTGACCGCGCCGGACTGGAACGATTTCTGGATTCACGAGGGCTTTCAGTCGTATATGGACGTGCTTTACAAGGACAGACTGCGCGGCAGCCGCCAGAAATTTATCGAGAGCCTGCCGAACCGCATCAAGTTTACGAAAAACGTCAAGCCGGTCGCGCCGCGCGAGCCGCGCTCGACGACCGAGATGTATTTTCTGCCGCCCGATTACATCAAGAGCGACAACGACATCTACGGCAAAGGCGCGCTGGTTCTGAACACGCTGCGCTTTTATATCGGCGACGAGGCGTTTTTTAAATCGCTGCGCCGGATGGCTTATCCCGACCCGAAAATGGAGAAAATAACCAGCGGCAGACAGGCGCGTTTCGCCACGACGGACGATTACCTGCGCCTCGTCGAGCAGCTGTCGGGCAAGGAGCTGGACTGGTTTTTCGAGCTTTACCTGCGCCAGCCCGCGCTGCCGAAGCTGGTTGCCGAGAAAAACAACAATCAACTGACTCTGCGCTGGGAAACGCCGAACAATATGCCGTTTCCGATGCCGGTCGAAATAAAAATCGGCGATACGGTTCGTCGCGTCGAGATGCCGAACGGCACGGCGACCGTTCAGCTTTCTTCGCAATATCAGGATTACGTCATCGACCCGAACGGCTGGCTTTTGAAACAGCTCTGAGAACCACCTGCGCCGTCGCGTGAAGGAAAATGAGCCGCGGATTAACGCGGATGGTCGCGGATTTTTGAAGGATAAAAGAGATTGATTTTATCCTGTTTTTATCGGCGTTTATCCGCGTCCATCCGCGGCTAATTTTCGTTTCGCATCTTTCGCTGGCTGATTCTCACCCGGCAAAACTCCAAATCGCCCGCTCCAATTCATCGAGCGTCAAATCGACCGCTTCCGGCTTGAGCCGCACGGCGTAGCGGCGCAAATCGGCGGTTTCATATAAAATCGTCAGCAGCATCAAACGGCGGCGCAAGGTCTCGTCAATCTCGTTTTCGGCGTAGCCGTAAGCTCGGAAAAATTCCCGCTGCAATTCGCCCTGTCCCTGAATCATCAGAACGCCGACGGCGACGAACTCGTATTCGTGAAAGCCCTTGAGCGAATCGGCGAAATCGAACAACCCGGAAATCCGCCATTTTCCGCCGCCCGTTTCAACGAGGCGCAGATTGCCGAAATGAACGTCGCCGTGCAGGAAAGCGTCTCCGGCGTTTCCGGGCAAAAGCGGCAGATTTTCTTCCAGGTAAACGGGCAGCCGCCCAATCCATTCGGGATTTCCGCCGTTTGCCTTTTGTCTGGCGACGATGGTCGCCGCCTGCCGACGGGCGAATTCCCGCCAGTCGAAAGCGATTGCGCCCGCGTCGTGCGAGTGCAGCTCTCTTAATCCGCCGGCAAGCTGCGTGACGATTTCGATTTGCGCGCGCTTTTCCAGTCCGAGCCAGATTTTCCTGTCTATCGAAACGCCCGCGAGGCGAGTTATAACCAGGTATTTGTAATTTTCGATTTCGCCCTCAAACAAAATTTCCGGCAGAATCAGGCTCGTTTTATTTCGCGCGAATTCGAGTCCGGCTTTCTCGCGCGCGAAGCCGCCGCGAAAAGGCGTGTAAATTTTGATGACGAAGGCGTCGTCGACAAAAAAAACGATGTGTTCCGTGCCGTTCGAGCGCCGCAGATTCCGGCACGATAAATTATGCCTGCGGCAGATTGCGGCGGCGACATCCTGCCAGAACCCGGCGTCGAAATGCCGCTCGAAATCCTCGGCGGTCGAAATTGAAGGCAATTTAATCATAATCCGTAGAATGCGGCGCGTTTTCTGCTGCGCGACCAATAAATGTTAAACTAAAATCATTCAGAGGCATAATTTTTAATGGATTCGGTGCAGCAGCAGGCAGATTCTTCTTCTTCTTCGGTCGAGAAAACTTCATTTTTGAGCGAAGGCGTGCGTCAGATGTTTTATTCGACGCTCGCTTTTTCGCTGGCGAACGTTTTCGTCAAGCAGTTATCGCATCTGCCGGCGATGGAAATCGTCTTCTTCCGCTGTCTGGTCGGCTCGATTTTCTGCTTTTACGGGCTGAGAAAAGCGGGCGCTGACTGGAAAGGCTCGAATCGGCGGCAGCTTCTTCTGCGCGGCGCTTTCGGCACGACGGCGCTGTATTTTTTCTTCGTCACCGTACAGAATATTCCGCTCGCCTCGGCGATGACGATTCAATACCTGTCGCCGATTTTTACGACCATCATCGCCATTTTTCTGCTGCGCGAGGGCGTTAAATGGCTGCAATGGCTTTTCTACGCGATTGCTTTCTCGGGCGTTTTGTTTATCGAAAGGTTCGATACGCGGATTTCGTTTTTCTTCGTTGCAATCGGCGTCGTTTCGGCGTTTTGTTCGGGCGTGGCTTATAACCTCGTGCGCAGCCTGCGCGAGCGCGAGCATCCTTTGACGGTCGTTTTACATTTCCAGTTAATCGGGATGCTTGCCGGAATCGCTTTCACCGTTTTCAACTGGCGGACGCCGCACGGCTGGGATTGGCTGTGGCTGTTTATGGTCGGATTGGCGTCGCAGTTCGGGCAGATTTTTCTGACCAATGCGCTGCAAAGGGAAAAGGCGGCGAGCGTGGCAATCGTCAATTATTCGGGCTTGATTTACGGCTTGTCGCTCGGCTGGCTCGTTTTCGGCGAAACGCAGACGATTGAATCGGTTATCGGGATGAGTTTAGTGGTCTGCGGCGTGATTCTCAGCCTTTTCTACGGCAGGCGACAGCGCGAAATCGAGAAAATCGAATCGACCGCAGGCTAATTGAAAGGATAAAGGATAAGGGCGAAAGGCGAAAGTAAAACAAAGAATTTAACTTTTTCCCAAGCCTTTATCCTTTCGCCCTTATCCTTTATCCTTTAAGAATGCTTCCACCAAAAAAGATTCTGGCTTTGATTCTGGCGGGCGGGGTCGGCGGGCGGCTCGGGCTGCTGACGGAAAAACGCGCCAAACCCGTGATGCCTTTCGCGGGCTTTTACCGGCTGATTGATTTTGCGTTGAGCAACTGCCTGCACAGCGGCGTCGCCGACGTCTGGGTTATCGAGCAATACGAGCTGCACTCGCTGAACGAGCATTTGTCGAACGGCAGACCGTGGGATTTAGACCGCACCTACGGCGGCTTGCAGGTGCTTCCGCCTTTCCAGCACCGCGACGATAAAAAATCCGGCGAGGGCGACGATAAAGGCGGTTTTGCCGTCGGAAACGCCGACGCGATTTTTCGTCATCTGGAATTGATTGAGGAATTCAACCCCGATATTTTAATCGTTCTGAGCGCCGACCACGTTTACAAATTCGATTTCCGCGACGCGATTCGGACGCATTTGGAGAAAAAAGCGGCGCTGACGATGGTCACGACCCGCCTGCCGGAAGGCGAGGACGCGTCGCGCTTCGGCGTCGTCGAAGCGGCTGAAAACGGGCGCGTCAAAAATTTTGAATACAAGCCCGATAAGCCGCGAAACGATTTAATCGCGACCGAAATCTTCATTTACGAAGCCCGGGTTTTAATCGAATCGCTGCGGAAATTAAAGGAAGAAAACGACCAGATAAAGGATTACGGACACGAGCTGATACCTTTTCTGGTCGGGCAGGGCAACGTATTCGAGCATCGTCTGGACGGCTACTGGCGCGACGTCGGGACGATTAAAAGCTACTGGCAGTCGCAGATTGATTTGCTCGGCGCGGAGACGAAATTCATCTTCGACGACGAGCAGTGGCGGATTCTGACGCTCGCGCCGCAGCTCGTTCCGGCTTTTATTTACGGTTCGGCTGACGTGAAAAACAGCCTCGTCGCGCAGGGCTGCCGCGTTTACGGAAAGGTCTCGCGCTCGGTTTTAAGCTCCGGCGTGACCATCGAAAAAGATTCGGAAGTGAAGGATTCAATCGTTCTGCCGCGCGCGGTCATCGAAAAAGGCGTTAAATTAGAGCGCGCGATTGTCGATGCCGGGGTGAAAGTAACCAAAGCAAAGATGAAAAAAATCGAAGCCGCCCGCAAGCGCGATAAAAACGCCATCGTCGTCGTCGGGAAATATAAGGTGCAGGGCGAAAACGAAATCGAGGATTAAGTAAGAACTGAGAACTGAGAGCTGATAACTGATAGTTAATAACTGAGAACTGATTGCGGATAACTGATAATTGAAATCTTAACAGTCGGTTCTCAGTTCTCGTTTCTCAGTTCTCAGTTCTCAGTTAAAATGACTATGGCGAATCAGGTTCAGATAAAAGCGGTCGTCGTTACGGTCAGCGATTCGCGCGCGGAGAAGGACGATTTGTCCGGCATCACGCTGGTCGGACTGCTGCTGGCGGCGGGCGCGGAAGTGGTCGATAAAATCATCGTTTCGGACGATACGGAAAAAATCGTCGAAACGCTGGAGACGCAAGTTGCGCGCGAAGGCGTGAATCTGATTGTGACGACCGGCGGAACGGGTTTAGCGCCGCGCGACAACACGCCGGAAGCAACGCGCGCCGTCATCGAAAAGGAAGCGCCGGGAATGGCGGAAGCGATGCGACTCGGCACGCTGCAAAAAACGCCGATGGCGATGCTCGCGCGCGGCGTCTGCGGCACGCGCGGGCGCTGCCTGATTGTAAATCTGCCCGGCTCGCCCAACGCCGTCCGCGAATGTTTCGACGTTATCAAACCCGCGCTCGCTCACGCCGTCAACCTGCTGGCGGGAAAATCCGAACATAAAATTAATTAAGCTCAGATGCTTACACTCTGAATTGATTCGATACAAATTCCGAGCCGATTAAATACTCTCCGAAAACGATGCGCCGACAAAAGTTCCGCACGCTCAGGCGCTTCTAAATTACACTATAAAACAACTTAAAAGACTTTCGAGCCTATTTGCCGGTATCTCCGCGCGAAAATGGAACGTGACTTGCTGGATGCAAAACATCGCAATCGCGTGAAGCGCACTTTTTTATACGGAGGAGAAGATAATGGCAAATCCGGCGGAAAGCCTAAACACGCCGCAGGCGCAGCAAAATCAGCCGTCGGCAGCCGATAATTCAGCGGCAGCCGCAGGCGGGGCGATAGTCGTTCCGGTCATCCAGGAACAAGTCACGTTTGATAAAAAGATTGTCGAAACCGGAAAAGTCCGCATCTCCAAGCGAGTCAGCCAGCACGAAGAGCTGATCGACGTGCCGATTCTGCGCGAGCAGGTCAATGTCGAGCGTGTTCCGGTTAATCAGGTCGTCGCCGCGCCGCCGCAGGTGCGTCACGAAGGCGACACGATGATTATTCCGGTCGTCGAGGAACAGGTCTTTTATCAGAAACGTCTCGTTCTGGTCGAAGAATTACACGTCCGCAAGCAAATCGTCGAAGAGCACAATCCGCAGCAGGTGACGCTGCTCAAAGAGGAAGTGGAAATCAATCGAACGGCGGCGGAAAATGAGAGCCAGGTTCGCGAAAATGGAGTTTAGTAATTTAATCGAATGTGAAAGGGGGAAAATCGAATGACACACACGGTCGTAGGTTTATTTGACAGCAGAAGCAACGCGGGCGCGGCGACGATAGAACTGGTCGAAAGAGGATTTTTGCGCGAGAACATAGACGTTTCAAACCGTCGTTTGAACGAGGGCGGCGGCGGCGGCGGAGACGCTTCGACCCAAATCACCGTTACCGAAACGAACGTCGGCGAAAGCATCAGTAATTTTTTCAATTCATTGTTCGGCAGCGACAAAAAAACCGCGAAAAATTACACCAACGCCGCGGGCAATGCCGACGCGATTATCACCGTCCACGTGGATTCGCCGGAAAG
>JALZHR010000533.1 GCA_030860665.1 Acidobacteriota bacterium | reverse complement strand
GCTATATGCAGCGAAACAATATCAGTAACAACCCGTCGGAATACGGCGGCAGCGGAATGGCGATGGCGGGAATGATTCTCGGCGGCATCAATCTGGCGCTGAACGTTATCGTCATCGTTATCTGGCTGCTGCTGATTATGTCCGGCGGACGCTTCTGACGGACGATAAAATTTCCGCGAAAAATGACGAAAGCCCGCTTCACGTGCTGGAATGAAGCGGGCTTTTCAAGCTATAATATTGTGAAAACTTTTACAAGAAAAATATATGTCAATAATCAGCGATGTCATCAACTCGGCAAAAGCCGTCATCAAGGGAATGAGCATTACTCTCTCACAGATTCCCAAGGAAAAATGGACTGTTCAGTATCCGGATGAACCCATCACCGTCCAGCCTCGCTATCGCGGTCAGCACCTGCTGCACGTGGACGAAAACGGCAAGGAAAAATGCGTCGCCTGCTTTTTGTGCGCGGCGGCGTGCCCGTCCGACTGTATCTATATCGAAGCCCAGGACGACCCGCGCCCGTATGAAGAGCGTGTCGGTCGCGACGAGCGTTACGCGAAGGTTTACAACATCGACTACGGGCGCTGCATCTTCTGCGGCTTCTGCGTCGAAGCCTGTCCGAAAGACGCCATCACGCACGGCTACAACTTCGAGCTTTCGGTTTACACGCGCGGCGATTTGCTGAAGACCAAGGACGATTTGCTTATCACCAAGCAAAAGCAGTCGAAGAATTACCGCGTGGCGCTTTCGAGCGAAGACGTCGATTCTGAATACAAGGAAGTTTAAGGACGGCGAGCAGTAAGCGGTGAGCGGTGAGCAGTTAAGTATTCAAATTTAGTGTTGAATTTAGAAAATCAAAACTGCTCGCCGCTTACTGCTCACTGCTCGCTAACTTATGAGATGCAGGACTTTCAAAATTCATCTGAGCGAAGAAGCGCGAAATTCCGAAGAAGAAGCAAGGCTCAATAAATTTCTGGAATCGGTCGCCGTCCGCCAGACTTTCGCCTCCGTCGTCGCCGACGAATACTGGTCTATCCTGATTTTTTACGAAGACGCTTCCGTCGCCGCCTCTCAACCCGCGATTCACGACAATTTTTCGGTTCAGACGCCTGATGCGGCGACAGCAGCAGCAACAGCGCCGCCAATCAAACAACCCGCCGCAAAATCACCGTCGCCCGAAGGCGAAAAGCCCGCGCCCGAACCGGTCGTCCTGACGCCCGAACAGGAAAATACGTTTAACCGGCTGAAACAATGGCGCAACGACCGGGCGAATCAGGACGGCTTGCCTCCGTATATGATTGCGCAGAACGAATCGCTGATGCAGATTGCCGCATCCCGAATCGAAACAGTCGAGGATTTTCTGCGCGTCAAGGGCTTCGGCGAAAAGCGCGCGCAGAAATACGGCGAGGAAATTTTGAATATTCTCCGCGCAGACTCTACAATCTAATTTCATAATGGCAATTGAAACCGAAAAGAAATATCGTCTGAACAAAACGCGGCGTCCGAAGATAATCGCGCGGCTCAAAGAACTCGGAGCCGAGTTTATGCGCGAGGATTTTGAAGAAAACTATCTGCATCGCGGCGGTTTGCTCGACGACCGCAACGCCGTCCTGCGGCTCAGAAAAATCGGCGACACCGCGATTTTGACCTATAAGGAACGGCTTCGCGGCGGCGACGGCGGCGGAACTGGCGGCGACGAAGACGTCAAGCAGAAAATCGAGTTCGAGACCCAGGTCGCCGACGTCGACGCCATCGAGAACATCATCGAAAAGCTCGGCTATCGCATCAACGTCATTTACGAAAAACGGCGGCAGACGTGGCATTTCGATAAAGTCGAGGTCGTGATGGACGACCTGCCGTTCGGGCTGTATATGGAAATCGAGGGCACCATCGAGGACATCGCCGAAGCCGAAAAGCTGCTGGAAATCGAAGACCTCGAACCCGAACCGCGCGGCTACCCGCGGCTGGCGGCGAAATTCGGAAAACAAAACGGCAAAGTCTTTGAAGCCAGATTCGACTGAAGAGTTATGAGTTTTGAGTTTTGAATTGGCTATTACAATTCAAAATTCCAAACTCAAAATTCTAATTCTCAGACGACCGTATTTTTCCCGACGAAAAACATCTGCGAGCTGAACGGCTCGTCGCCATTGGGGGAAACTCTGTGGTAAGAGCCGTCCTCGTTTAAAATTCTCGCGCTGACGTTGTCGCGCAGGTATGCGCCGAGCACTACGTCTTTTAAATACTGCCGGATGCTGGCATCCTTAATCGGCACGATGACCTCGACGCGCCGGTCGAGATTGCGGTGCATCCAGTCGGCGCTGCCGATATAAACCTCTTCCTTTTCCTCGCCGCCGTTACCGAAATAAAAAATCCGGCTGTGTTCCAGAAAGCGCCCGACGATGGAGCGGACACGAATGTTTTCCGAAACGCCGTGCACGCCCGGGCGCAGCGCGCAGATTCCGCGCACAATCAAATCCGTCTCGACGCCAGCCTGCGAAGATTCGTACAATGCGTGAATCAGCTCGACGTCGGTTAAGCTGTTGACTTTAATAATGATTCGCGCTTTTTTGCCTTCCAGCTTATTCGTCGTTTCGCGGCGAATAAGCTCAATCAGTTTTTCGCGCAGGTTGACGGGCGCGACCAGCAGTTGCCGATATTCGGACTGCTGCGAGTAGCCGGTCAGAAAATTGAAAAGGTCGGTCACGTCCGCGCCGATTTCGTCGTCGCAGGTCAGCAATCCCAAATCGGTGTAAATCCGCGAAGTGGTCGGATTGTAGTTGCCCGTGGCAAGATGCAGATAGCGTCTGAGTTGGTCTTTTTCGCGGCGGACGACCATCGCGACTTTGGAATGAGTTTTCAGCGTGTGAATGCCGTAAACGACGTGGACGCCTTCGTCTTCGAGCCGCTTCGCCCATTCGATGTTGTTTTCCTCGTCGAAACGCGCTTTCAGTTCGACCAGGGCGGCGACCTGTTTGCCGAGCTGGCTGGCGCGAATCAGCGATTCGACAATCGGCGAATCCTTTCCCGTGCGATAGAGACAGATTTTTATCGCCTGCACGTCGTCGTCCTCGGCGGCTTCGCGGATAAAATCCGTCACGGTGCTGTATGCCGTATACGGGTGATGCAGCAATACGTCGCGCTTTTTGATAACTTCAAAAACCGATTTGTTTTCCTGAAAAACGGGCAGGTTAACCGGCGGAATCGGCTTGTCTTTCAGCTGCGGCTTCCCGATTGAATAAAATTTCATCAAGTCGGGAATGTTTAAAAACCCGTCGATGCGGTAAACGTCGTGCTCGCTGACGCCGACGCCTTCGGTCAGAACTCTGAGCATTTTATCGGGCATCGTGCTCTGCACTTCGAGCCGCACGGCGAAACCGAAACGACGGCGCTGCAATTCGTGCTCCATCGTCCGCAAAAGGTCGCCCGCCTCGTCCTCGCGCAGCTCGAGGTCGGCGTCGCGCGTGACGCGAAACAGAAAGCACTCGCCGGTTTTCATATTCGGAAACAGGTGATGAACGTTGGCGGCTATCAGCTCGCCGAGCAGCGTATAACGCCCGGCTTTTTCGTCAATCGGAATCAGGCGCGGGACGTTCGAGGGCAGCTTGATGCGGGCAAACCGCTTCTGCCGGAAAAGATGCTTCAGATTTTTATGCGTGTGCTCGTTGTCCGGCTCGATAAACAAGCCGAGATTCAGGCTGAGATTGGAAATATACGGAAATTTGTGGCTGGCGTCGACCGCCTGCGGCGTCAGGACGGGAAACAGGTTTTCGCGAAAATACCTGTCCACACGCTTTTTTTCCTTGTCCGAAAGCTGCTGGTAAGACTCGACCGTAACGCCCGCTTCGGCGAGCGCGGGCAGAACGTTTTCGTGCAGAAAGGAAACCTGTTTTTTCAGCATCGGGCGCAGGCGCGCGCTGATTTCGCGAAGCTGCTCGGCGGGCGTCATCCCGTCCGGCGAAAGCTCGACGATGTCTTCTTCCATCTGCTCGATCAAGCCCGAAACGCGAATCATAAAAAATTCGTCCAGGTTCGTGGAAAATATCGCGAGGAATTTCAGCCGTTCGAGCACCGGCAAATCCTCGTTCATCGCTTCTTCCAGCACGCGATAATTAAATTCCAGCCAGCTCAGCTCGCGGTTAAATAAAATCGGCGCGTTTTCGCCTGCGGCGGTTGTGGTGACGGGCACGAGGCTTTCCATTTTCGAGGCTTTCAGGTGACGGTGTTTTTTATTATGACTCATAAAATTTTATTAACCGGCGGCAAAGTTAAACGTTAAAACTCTTAAATCCTCTTCGCGCGCTTTGCGCCTTTGCGGGAAACAATATTC
>JALZHR010000523.1 GCA_030860665.1 Acidobacteriota bacterium | reverse complement strand
ACGTAACTTTGCGCAACGTCAACATCAAGCAGGCAGACCGCACGTTCATTCTCAAGAACGTCGAAGGACTGAAGCTCGAAAACGTCGTCATCGGCGGGCAGCGTGTGGACGGGCGGCTCGAATGGCGACAACCGGCGCGGTGATTTTACCGAACAATTCAAACAGAAAAAAGCAGCATACTTTAAACGGTATGCTGTTTTTATTTCTAATCCGAACTTCCGCTTATGACGATTATTATATCGAGAACGTTTATTTATCGATTAATTGGCATTGCGCGCGGCGGAGATGATTTTTTGCCGGGAGCGGATTATCACGCCGTCGCAGTGCGTGCCGACACGGATTTTTCGCGCCTCGCCGCCGCTCGATTCGGCGAAGGATTTCGTCGGAATATAGGTCACAACGTATTGAGAATCAATCGCCTGCGCGATTTCCTGAGCGAAGCTCCACATCGTTTCCGGCTCTTCGGGCGCTTGAAACATTCCGCCCGTATCTTCGGCGACCGCCTGCAATTCGGCTTCGCTTTTATTCCATTCTTCGAGCTTTTGTTTGGCGAGCTTCTGCTTTCCGCTATCGAGCCTGATGATAAACAGGCGCTCGGCTTTGGCGAAGCGGCGAAAATCGTCCTTCATCTCTCGCGGCAAATTTTGAATAATCAGTTCGAGCTGGTGTTCGGGCAGGCGCGGCGTTTCGATTTCCTCGCCGATTTGGAAGCGGCGCGTCATCGGCTTGGCGCGTTTCGCTTCCATTTTATTGTAGGCGATAACGTGAACGGTAATGTTCGCGGCGAGAAGATTTTGCAGTGCCTTTTGTCGTTCCGTCGCGTCGGCTAAGCTATCCAAGCCGTCGCCGATAAAGACTAGGTGACGATTTTCGAGCGGGCGCGATTTAAACATTTCGACCGCCGCGTCGACCGAAGCGGAAAAGCTCGAACGATTGCCGCTGAAAAGCTTTTTGTCCAAATCGCCCTGCACGCCCGCGCGATTTTCCGTCCAGCCGGAAACCGTCTCGATTTTATTGCAGGACTGCATCACGGCGAGCGTGTTTCCGTCAGAGATTTTTTCGACCAAAAGCTTCGCCGTCAGGCGCGTCATATTCAGGCTCTTGGCGAAGTTCAGATTGCCGCCCGTGTCGAGCAGCACGAGAACGCTCGCCGGAACTTTTTTCATACTCTCGATTTTCTGCGGCGTTCCGCTCTCGACGATTAATAAATCGTCGGGCTTTAAATTGGGGACGAATTTCCCTTTCACCGTCTGCGCCGTGACGTTTAAAATTACTTCTTCGGTCAGAATTTTTATCGGCTCGTCGGGCGTCGGCATCGGCTGCTGCGCGTAAGCGGGCAAAAGAAATAAAATTATTAATCCGAAAACGAGCGAGCATCTTTTTGCGGGAGCGAATTTCATAAAGCTGAACGTCTATAAATGCAAAATGCAGAGTGCAAAATGCAAAATTCCAGGGATTAGAATTTAAGATTAAATTTCTTCTTCCATTTTGCATTTTGCACTCTGCATTTTGCATTTATTACGAATACTGGCATAAAATAAGACGGAACAAGTTTTATGATGGTTGCTTCGGGCATAATTATTATTAGCGAAAGGGACTTTGCTCCGTAACGGAGCGTGAGCCGGAAGTAATCGTCTGCTCAATCGAAAGTCCCAAGTCTTCAGAAAAAGGCTTGGGACTTTTTTAATTTTCGATTTTAGATTTGCGATTGCAGATTTTTATTGAATGAATGTTAAGATTTTATTTTTGCCGTCACGCGTCAAAAGTCATCGACTGACTGCTGACCGCTGACCGCCGACAACTTTTATGACTGAACCTTTAGAACTGAAAAAAACCGTTAACCTGCCGAAAACGAATTTCGCGCAGAAGGCGAATCTGGGGCAATCCGAACCGGCGCGGCTGAAAAAATGGGCTGACGCGCGGCTTTACGAAATGATTGCCGAAGCGCGGCGCGGCGCGCAGAAATTCATCCTGCACGACGGTCCGCCCTACGCCAACGCCGACATTCACATCGGCACGGCGCTGAACAAAATTTTAAAAGATTTGGTCGTCAAATCGCGCTCGATGATGGGCTTCGACGCGCCCTACGTTCCGGGCTACGACTGTCACGGCTTGCCGATTGAAACTTTTGTCGAGAAAAAGCTCGCCGAAAAAGGCAAAAACAAAAACGATTTGCCCGTCGCCACTTTCCGCAAAATCTGCCGCGACCACGCCGCAAAAGCGATGGACGGGCAGACGCGCGATTTTTCGCGGCTCGGAGTCCTGGGCGAATGGCAGACGCCTTACTTAACGATGTCGCACGCATACGAATCGGCGACGGCGCGGCTTTTCGGCAAATTTCTCGAACGCGGCTACGTTTACAAAGGCTTGCGCCCGGTCTACTGGTGCGTCCACGACCAGACCGCGCTGGCTGAGGCGGAAGTCGAATATAAGCTGCACACGTCGCCTTCGATTTACGTCAAATTTCCGCTCATTAATGACCCGGCGGAACTGGATGAAAATCTCGCGGGCAAAAAGGTCTCGCTCGTCATCTGGACGACGACGCCGTGGACGATTCCTTCAAACTTAGGCATCGCGGTTCATCCCGATTTTGAATACGCGGCGGTCGAGCACGAAGGCGAAGTTTTAATCGTCGCTTCCGAACTGGTCGGCTTCGTCATCGTCAAATGCGGAATCGGCGGCACGAACGAGGAAGGCGAGCGAATGATGCCGCCGATTCTGGCGAAATTTCCCGGCTCGCGCCTGAAAGGATTGAAGGCGCGGCATCCGTGGATCGACCGCGAATCGCTGGTGATGACGGGCGACCACGTAACTTTGGGCGGCGAGGCGGACGCGGAAACGGAAATCGACGTTTCCGACGCGCGCAGCCGTTCCGAGACGACCAAAGCCGGAACCGGCTTGGTTCACACCGCGCCCGGACACGGTCACGACGACTTTGTCATCGGCAAGGAATACGGCTTGGAGATTTACTGCCCGGTCGATAACGCGGGCAGATTCACGGACGAAGTCGAGCATTTCGCGGGCGAAAATATTTTCAAGGCGAACCCGCGGATTATCGAATTGATGCGCGAGAACGGCTCGCTTTTGTTCTCGGAAAACTACGAGCACCGTTACCCGCACTGCTGGCGCTGCAAAAAGCCGGTCATCTTTCGCGCGACGCCGCAGTGGTTTATCTCGATGGACGAGGCGGCGAAAACGGGCGAGACGAAATCGCTGCGCGCCGGCGCTCTCGAACAGGTTGAACAGGTGAAATGGCATCCGCAGTGGGGCGAAGGTCGAATGGCGAATATGATAAAAGGTCGTCCCGACTGGTGCGTTTCGCGCCAGCGTTCGTGGGGCGTGCCGATTCCGGTTTTCTATTGCCAGGCGTGCGATTACACTGTCGCCGAGCCGGAAATCATCAATCACGTCGCCGATATTTTCGCGCGCGAAACGGCTGACGCTTGGTATGCGCGACCGGAAAGCGAGCTTTTGCCGGAAGGCTTCGCCTGCCCGAAATGCAACAGCGCGGACTTTCGTAAAGAGACGGACATTCTCGACGTTTGGTTCGATTCCGGCTCGTCGTGCGTCGCCGTTTTGGAAACGCGCGAGAATTTGCAATTTCCGGCGGACGTTTATCTGGAAGGCGGCGACCAGTATCGCGGCTGGTTTAATTCCTCGCTGATGTGCGGCTTGGCTTCGCACGACCGCGCGCCTTATAAAACCGTCATCACGCACGGCTGGGTCGTCGACGGCGAGGGCAAAAAGCAGTCGAAATCGCTCGGCAACGTGACCGCGCCGATTGAAATCATCAACAAATCGGGCGCGGACGTGCTGCGTCTCTGGGCGGCGGCGGTCGATTACACGGAAGACGTGCGCTGCTCGGACGAAATCTTGCAGCGCGTCACCGACGCTTATCGCAAGTTCAGAAACACCTTGCGCTACGCCCTCGGAAATCTCGACGGCTTCAATCCCGAAACCGACGCGATTGAGAAACCGATTCTGCAATACGCGGGCGGAGCTGACGCGGGCGAGATTGAAAAACTGCTCGAAATCGACCGCTGGGCGCTGGCGAATCTGGACGAGGTGACGGCGAAAGTTTTGCAGGGCTATGAAAATTACGATTTTCAAGCCGTTTATCAAACGCTTTATAACTTCGTCACGGTCACGCTTTCGGCGCGGTATTTCGACATCATCAAAGACCGATTGTATATCTACGCGCCGAAATCGGTCGAGCGGCGCTCGGCGCAGACCGCGCTTTATCAAATCACCGATAAATTGTGCCGCCTGCTCGCGCCGATTCTGGCTTTCACGGCTGACGAAGCGTTTGAAAATCTGCCGAATCAAAAGCTGGCGTCGGTTCACCTGGCGCAGTTTCCGAAAGTTTCGGGCGAAGACAACGCGCAGCTTTTAGCCGATTGGGAACGGATTTTCGCCATCCGCGACGAAGTTCTGAAGGCTCTGGAAGAAGCGCGCAACGCGAAACAAATCGGCTCGTCGCTCGAAGCGAAAGTCGTTTTGACGACCGACAAGGAGACGACGCGTTTTCTGATTTCGTATTTCGAGGATTTGCGCTACATCTTTATCGTTTCGCAGGTCGAAGTTCACGAAGGCGAAGCGTTCGGCGTCCGAATCGAGAAAGCGGACGGCGCGAAATGCGAGCGGTGCTGGAATTATTCGGCGCGCGTCGGCGAATCGCAGAAATATCCGACCGTTTGCGAAAGATGCACGGCGGCGCTTGACGAAATCGAAACGGCGGAAAGCGCAAGCGCATAAAACGCGGGCTTTTCTAAAGGCGCGGGCGCAGGACGCGTAAATTGCAGTCTCCGCATTACGAGTTCGCGCCTTTACGCCTTTAGAAAGCCCGTTTCTTCTAAAATAGATTATGTTAAAAAAATCATTGTTCGGTTTGTTTCTCGTTCTGGCTTTCGCTTCGGGCGCGCCGGCGCAGGCGGTTTACACGCCCGCGAAAAACTCGGCGGAGCGGGCGGCGATTTTGAACGCGCTGCGCGTTCCGGTCGAAAAGAAGCTGAAACAAAAAATCAGCTTTTCGGTCAGCCATTTCAAAATTCAGGGCAGATGGGCTTTTCTGAGCGGCGAGCCGCAGAACGCGCGCGGCGGCAGACCCGATTACCGCAACACGCCTTACCGCGAGGCGGTCGATTCCGGCGCATTCGACCACAATTTTTTCGCGCTTTTGAAGAAAACCGGCGGAAAATGGACGGTCGTCACCTACGCCCTCGGCTGCACGGACGTCTGTTATCTCGAATGGCAGGCGAACTACAAAGCCCCGAAAGCCATTTTTCCGAGCGTGCCGGAATGAAAACATTTAACATTTAACATTTATCAGTTCTCAGTTCTCACCTCTCAGTTATCAGTTATCAGTTATCACTTCGCTTTGTGTTCGGCGCGCATTTGTGGTTTCATTTTTAGTTGTGACTAAAAACGATTTTTTCTGGAAAATTGCGTATCTGGTGATGGCGGGCGGCGTTTTTATGGTCGACCAGATGACGAAAGCGTGGGCGCAAGGGTTGAAAAAAGGCGGCGACCGCGTCGTTATCGAGAATTTTCTGAATTTTTCCTACGCGGAGAATAGGGGCGTCGCCTTCAGTATGTTTGACGACGGCGGCGACGCCGGGCGCTGGGGTTTATCGGCTGTCGCGGGCGTGGCGGCGGTGCTGGTTTTGTTTTATTTCTGGCGCATTCCGCGCGCGCACGACCGCCTGCTCAGCGCGCTGGCTCTGCTGCTGGCGGGCATCGTCGGCAATCTGACCGACCGTATGAGACTCAGCTACGTGATTGATTTTATCGACGTGCAGCTCGGCTCGTGGCATTACCCGACCTTTAACGTGGCTGATATGGCAATCTGCGTCGGCGCGGGCTTGCTGATAATCGATATGTTTCTCAGCAGCCGGAAAAACGCCGCCGAGCCGCAGCCGAAAACGAAAGACGCCTGAAGATGAATATTACTTTACGCGAAATCACGCCCGAAAATTTTTCCGCTGTCATTAATCTCGACGTCGCCGAAGACCAGAAACTTTTCGTCGCGCCGAACGTTAAATCCATCGCGCAGACGAAAATTTACCCGACGATGACTCCGATGGCGGTTTACAACGACCGGGACGAGCCGGTCGGCTTCGTGATGTACGGCTACGACCCGGACGACGGAAGATATTATCTCGTCCGCCTGATGATTGACCATAAATATCAGGGCAAAGGCTACGGCAAAGCCGCCGCGCTGGAAGTCGCCCGCCGGATGCGCGAAACCGAAGGCTGCGACGCTCTTTATCTGAGTTTTGTGCCGGAAAACACGGGCGCGGAAAAACTTTATTCGAGCATCGGCTTCGAGCGCACGGGCGAAATCAGCAGCGGCGAGATTGTTATGCGATTAAATCTGAACAAGGCGGAAGTTTTCGGGTAATCAAGGACGCAGAGAGATTGGGGATTTCGGAATGCGGATTGCGGATTTGCCGTTAAATAAAGCTCAAATCTCAAATCCCAAATCTCAAATCCCAAATCGAAGCGCGCGGGTTTCCGCCTGAATCAACGAACAACGCCAATCGCAAATCGCAAATCTAAAATCGCAAATCTATTATGTATCCAGAACTTTTTCGCATCGGCGATTTTCCAATCAACACTTACGGCTTGCTGCTCGCGGTCGGGATGCTGCTCGCGCTTTTCGTCGCGGCTCACCTGGGCGCAAAGGACGGCTTGCCCAGAGAGCGGATGTATGATTTGGGCTTGTGGACGCTCATCGGCGGCTTGCTCGGCTCGAAAATCCTGATGCTGTTTGTGGACGATGCTTATCGCGGCAACTTCTGGAATATCTTTTCGCTCGATTTTCTGCGCTCGGGCGGCGTTTATTACGGCGGATTTCTGGGCGGATTTTTCACGCTTTTCCTTTTGATTCGGTGGTATAAGCTCTCGTTCTGGAAGGTCGCGGACGCGTTTGCGCCGGGCGTCGCGCTCGGGCAGTTTTTCGGACGCGAGGGCTGTTTCGCGGCGGGCTGCTGCTGGGGCAAGCCGACCGATTTGCCGTGGGGCGTGCATTTTACCGAGCAGGCGCACGAATTTACGGGCGTGCCGATTTACGGCGAGGGCGGCGCGCCGCTTCACCTGCACCCGACGCAGCTTTACGAATCAATCACGATGCTGATTGTTTTCTTCGGGCTGGTTTACCTGCACCGGCGCAAGCGTTTCGACGGTCAGGTTTTGATTGCCTACGCGATAATCTACGCGCTCGTGCGCTTCTCAATCGAGTTTGTTCGCGACGACCCGCGCGGCGATTTGTTCGGCTTGACGACCTTGACCGGGCTTTCGACCTCGCAGATTATCAGCTTAATCGTCGCTGCGGGCGCGATTGTTTTTATGATTCTGCGGCTGCGCGGAACGACGCCGAGAACGGTTTAGCGGCAAGGGAAATTATTTGATTTTCTCGCCGGATTGTTTAATTTCGGCGAAAGAATATTGAATAATCTCGCGGGAATATTCAATAATCTCGTGAGAATATTGAATATTTCCGCGAGATTATTCAATATTTCCGCGAGATTACTTAGTTTTCCCACGAGAAGGTTTAATTTTCCCGCGAGATTATTTAATTAGCCCGCGACGTAATCGAACAGTTTCGGCTTTGCGCCGAAAGTATAAACAAAGGCAGAAGCCCGCGCGTGCGGCAAGGGCGCTCT
>JALZHR010000511.1 GCA_030860665.1 Acidobacteriota bacterium | reverse complement strand
ACGCGCGCCCGCGCTGGCTGCGGCTGGCGAAAATCCGGCTTGATGCCCGCGAGGGAAAATTCGACCGCGCCGAAGCCGAGCGTTTAATCGGCATCGCGGTCAGTGACGCGGCGACGGAAATAAAATTGCCGAGCGTCGAGCGTTTCAACGACGTTCTGCAGGTTCTGCGCGAAGAAAAACGCGAGACGGAAGCGGCGCCGATTTCCGAAGCGTTTTTCGCCCGCAATCTCGCCCTCGGACAATTCGACGCGGCAAGTTTTGCCGGACTTTCGCGAACCTTTTTCCAAACGGGCGAGCCGGAAAAAGCCGTTCGTCTGCTGCAGCTGATGATTGACGTCAGCGACGCGGAAAAAAAGGAAACGGCTCTGGCGGAAATCGCCGCGCTCGACGCGATAAAAATGCGCGGAGCGGACGCGGCGAAATTATCAAATAACGAAACGTTTAATTCAAATCAATCAGATTCGCTGCGGCTTGCCGCCGAAATCGCCGCCGAATTCCGGCAGACGGACGCGGCAATCGATTTTCGCCGCCGGATGCTCGAAGCAAATCCGCTCGACGCGACCAGCCGCCTCGAGCTTGCCGGGCTTCTCGCCGCCAAAGGCGAAAAACAGGAAGCCGCGAATCTTTTAACGCAGATTATCGCCGACCGCAATTCGCCGCGCGCCGCGCGCTGGCGGGCGCGAATGCTGCTGCTCGAAACGGGCGCGGGCACGGAATTTGCCGACGTGAAACCGGACGCCTTTTCGCAGTTTTACAAAGGACTTTTCGCCGCGCGGAACGGGCGTAACGAAACTGCCGTCGAGTTTTTTATAAATTGTCTGATTGCCGATAAAGACGCGGAAATTGATGCGCGACAACAGCTTATCGGACTTTACGTTTTGTCGGATAAGCCTTTCGCCGCGATGAAATTTGCCGAAGCCGACAAATCGCCTAAATCCGACAAAATGCTGCAAACGCTCTCCGAAGCCGCGGAAAAAACCGGCGATTACGATAAAGCCGTCGAATTTGAAAAAGCCAAATCGGCGTTGAATGAAGAACGCATCCGGCATCTCGAAAATCTTTCCGGCGAGAAAAACCGCCGCGCGACTGATTTAACGGTCGATTTGGAAAACACGAGAAAATTATGAGGCTGATTGCCGGAAAAGAAAAAACGCGGATTTCGCGGGCAGTAAATTTATAAAATTATGAAGCTGAAAATTTTTATCGCCGTTCCGGTCATCGCGCTCGCGGCTTTTATCGCGGTTTCGCAGATTAAAAATCGCCCGTTCGCGCCCGCCGAAGATTTTCCGCGCGAGGCTCTGGTCTACGTTCAGATTTCCGATTTGCCCGCGCTCGCACGTCTCTGGAACGAATCGGGTTTTAGGGAAAAATATCTGGCGAGCGAAAATTTCCACGACTTTCAAACTCATCATCTCGGCTTGAAGCTCCACAGCCGCTGGCAGGAATTTAACGAGGCGGCTGGCTTTCCCGTAGATTTGGAAACCGTTTCGGCTCTGGCGCAGAACAAAGCCGCGATTGCCTTGTATGACGTCGGCAAGCTCGAATTCGTTTTTATCGCGCCAATTTCGGACGAGATTTTCGCCGCCTCGTTATTCGCGCGGAATCAGGCGAATTTCGAGGCGCAAACGCTCGACGACGAAACGACTATTTACCGCAAAAACGTCGAAGCCGACCGCGGGCGGCAAAAACAGGAATTGATTTTCACCAATGCGAAAGGGCGTTTCGTGCTGGCGACGAGCGAAAAGCTGCTGGCTCAGACCTTGAACAACATCAACGGCGGCGGCAAATCCGCGAAAAACAGGTTGAGCGACGAGCCTTCTTTTAAGGCTTTGAGCGAGAGAACCGCCGCGCAGCAGACGGCGACCGTCTGGGTTAATCAGGCGGCTCTGAACAAGGATTATTATTTTAATCGCTACTGGCTGATGTCCGAGGTCGAAAGTCTGGCAAACATCCGCGCCGGAATTTTCGATTTTTCGCTGGAAGAAGGAAAGCTGACCGAGCGGCGGAAGTTTCTGCTCAACCAGCCGCCGCCGAATCAACCGGCAGTTATCAAATCCGTCCAAATTCTGGCGCATCTGCCCGAAAACGTTCCGTTTTATCGCCTGCGGGGGGCAGATAATCAAACGCTTGACGGCGCGATACGCGATACGATTTTCGACGCCCGGAAAGATTCGGCGAATGACGAAACCGATTCACGGCATTACGCGTCTTATGATTATTATGATTCTTCGAGCGTCGATTATCGCAGCCTGAATGAAAATTTCGACGAAACGATTGACGAAACCGAAGCGGAAACGGACACGATTGAAACGAGCGAGGCGGTTGCGGATTTATCGAAACTTCTGCAATCAGCCCGCCCGCAGACGGTTTTGACGTTTACCGAGCCGCGGCTACTGCCCGCGCCGCTTTTCGCCGAGTTTCGCCGCGCCGCGATTTTCAATCTCGCTTCGCCCGGCGATTTTGACCGCGACGCGTTTGAATCGGCGATAGAAAAAAATATTTCCGCGCGCGTGCTGATTTCCGCGCCGGACGTAAAACTGAGATGGGAGACGAAAAGCGAAAACTCTGCGACGTGGCGCGAGCTGAGGCTGCCGATGCTCGGCTGGGAAATAAGCTACGCGACGCGCGGCGACGATTTGATTTTGACGAATGCGTCCGACTTTCTGCGCGAAATCGCCGCGACGGAAAATCCGGCGAAAAATCAAGCGCCCGGCTCGTCATCACCGCCGCCGCCGCTGACGGAATTGACGGTGCTGAATCTCGAACGCAAAGAAGAGGCTTACAGCCGGATTTTCTCCGCGCTCGGCAGAAAAAACGCGGCGGGCGCGTTTTTTACCGGCAACGTCGAAAGCCTGCTCGATTCGCTTTCTGAAGTCGGGAAAATCGAAATTAAAAAATATTATTCCGGCGGCTTTCTCGAAGAAGAAATAACTATGATTTTAAAGCCGCGCGAACCGGAAAAGGAAAATTAAACCGGCGCGACAAACAATAGAAATTCTAAATTAACGGGCGGAAATTTTCTGAAATAATTCGGAAAGCAGGAAACTATGTTGGTCTTACGAGAGGTTTAGATAAGATAATGGAATAATGGACGAACAGGTTTCAGAATCAAATTCTCTTTCACGGGATGAACTTAACAGATTATGGCAGCACGCGCTTCACGAAGAGCGGCTTTTCCACGACCGTCTGAATTATTTTTCCGTCGTCGAAATCGGATTGCTTTCGGCGTTCGCCATTCTCTATAACAAAGACCGTCCTCTCGGATTATTGGCGGCTCTGACCGGCGCTGCGCTGGCATTTACTATCTTCTGGCTTTTACTCCAGTATAAACATTTGCGGTACTGTTTATTCATCCATTCGAGATTGCGTGAATTTGTTCCCGAATACCGGAGAACAGTGGATACTTTTTTCGGTCAAAGCGCAGCGGGTAATCCGACAACCGCTTTTTCTTTTTCAAAACCTTTGTCGCTCGCCGCTCCGGTGCTTTTCGCCCTGACGTGGATAGCATTCCTGATTTGGGTTATCGTCAATCCGTAAAGTCAGGCTCGAGTTGCTTTCAGCACCGCAAGCTCAGGACATTGCCGAATTTCTTTTTTCGGGCTGTCGGCGGCAACTGGCTAAAGGTTAGCGAAATTTCCTCACGCAGTCGATAAAAGCGGCTTTTATTCGCTCGTAATCTGAGTCGTTCCGAATCAGCTTTCCGGCGACGAAAGCGCCGTAAACCTGCGAGGCGTCCGCCGTGTAAAGTATCGAGGAAGCTAAATTTTCCGTCCGGACATTTGCCAGCAAAGGCTCGTTCGCATTAATGACGCAGGCGTCGAACGAAGCGCCGACGGCGAAAAATTCCGGCTCGAAATTATTCATCGCGCGGCGTCCGGCAATGGCGGCGCGCGTTATGGCGTATAAGCCGCTGTCCTCGATGTTTTCGCCCGTGAAAGTGTCGCGCCGGTGCGTGATTAAACGCTGACCGTAATCCAGCAGGCGTAATTCTTCCAGCGGGTTCAAGCCGACGTGGCTGTCCGTGCCGATGCTCCATTGCCCGCCGGAAGATTGAAAGCGGCGCAGAGGAAAAATGCCGTCGCCCAGATTCCCTTCCGTGCTCGGACATAAAACGACGCTCGCGCCGCTTTGCGCCAGCCTTTCGGTTTCGTCTTCGGTCAGGTGCGTGGCGTGAACCAGGTGAAATCTCTCGTTTAATTCGAGGTTATCGAGCAGCCATTCGACGGGTCTTTTTCCGAGATACGCCAGGGAATCTTCGACCTCTTTCAACTGCTCGGAAACGTGAATGTGAAACGGAACGTTTTGCGGCGCGTCGCGGGCGGTTCTTAAAATATCGCGATGGTCGACGCCGCGCATCGAGTGGATGCCGACGGCGACGTTCGCGCCTTCGTATTGTTTGCAGACCCGCTCCGACGCTTCGTAAAGTTTTAAATAATCGTCGAAAGTCGCCGAGATAAATCTTTTCTGTCGTTCATTTGGGGCGATTCCGAAACCGCCTTTCTGATAAAAAATCGGAATCAGCGTGATTTTTATGCCCGCTTCCCTTGCGGCTTCGACCAGCGCCGCGCCCATCTCGGCTGAATTATCGTAAGGCGAGCCGTCGGGCGCGTGATGAACGTAATGAAATTCCGCGACGCTGGTAAAACCGTTTCGCAAAAGCTCTGCGTAGAGCATCGCGGCGATGATTTTCAACTGCTCCGGGCTGATGTTTAAGGCGAGCTGATACATCGCCTCGCGCCATGACCAGAAATCGTCCGCCGCTCGTGAAGCGGAATGTCGCTCAGCCAGTCCAGCCATCGCGTATTGAAAAGCGTGCGAGTGCGCGTTCTGAAAACCGGGCAGCACATAGCCGTCGATGTAAATCGAATCCGCCGCGTTTTCAGCCTGCTGCGAGACGGAAACGATTTTTCCGGCTTCGTCGAGCGAAACCGCCGCATTTTCCAGCCAGCCCTCATTTTGCAGCAATGCCTTGAAGCGATAAGATTTCATCTGGTTAAATGCGCGATTAATTTTTCAAACACGGGACGCAGCAGCTTTCTTATTTCCCGCGCGCGTTCTTCGCTGAAGGTCAGCTCGTCGTCATTCATATAATGAGTTTTACACATTTCGAGCTGCAGAGCGTGGACGTGCTTTTCCGGTCTGCCGAAATGCCTGGTGATATGCCCGCCTTTAAACGGTGAGTTGTGATTGACCTGATATTTCCCCGTCCGCAAGCCGCCGAACGCGATGTCGATAACTTCCGGCGCGGCGGATTGTTCGTCGTTGTCGCCCAGAATCAGGTCGGGAAAACGCTCTTTTCTAATCGTCGGGACGAGGCTGCGGATGGAATGCGCGTCCCACAGCAAAACCTGTCCGAATTGCTTAAGTCTCTCTTCCAGAAGGCTTTCGATTTTTTGATAATAAGGGCGATAATAATGCTCCAGCCGTCTTTCGGTTTCTTCATCGCCGGGAATAAATTTTTTATCGACGTAGATTTCATTGCCGAGAAAATCGGTCGCGGGCGTCAGCCCGGTGATGATTCTACCGTCCGTATAGAGCGGCGCGCTGTGCGGGTCGCGGTTTAAATCAATCACCCAGCGGCTATACCGCGCGTGAATCACCGTGATTCCCAAATCGGGCGCGAAATTATACAAATCGTGAACATACCAATCGGTATCGTCAATCTGCGACGTCATTTCGGCTCGATAATGCGATTTAAGCTCGCCGGGAAAATCCGTGCCCGAATGCGGAACGCTTAAAATTACCGGCGCTTTTTCGCCTCGCGGCTCGATAATAAAATAAGGATTATTCATTGCTCGTTTTTTCGTTCACCCGCGGCGACGGCGGCGGCAGCGGCGGCGACGCGCAGGCGTTAGAACATTATAAATAAAAACAGCCGCTTTGTTGACGCGGCAAAATGTATTTACGGATTTTGAAAATTATGTATGGATTAACGGCGGTCGGTGATTCGACTGTAAGTGACTGATTTCAGATTAGCTTTACCGGATTCGTCCGGTCGTGTCATTTCCAGTTGCCGAACAGTACGAAGGGCGCCCAGAAGAACGGGTGAGAGAAATTTTTGTTGGCGGCGACTGACGTCTGGGCTTTTCTGATAGCTTCGGCTTTATCGTTTTTTTTGATTTGGTAGAACCAGTAAAATTCGCGCATAAACTTTGAGGTCGAAATATCGGCGACCGACCAGAGCGTGCCGAGGATGGCTTTCGCGCCCTGTTTCTGCGCCATCGCCGCAAAGCTTTCAAATTCGGCTCCGTCCGGGCTGAAATTGGCGGTGTCGCAAGCCGACATAATCATTATCTCCACGTTATCGAGCTGTTGACCGGCAAATTCCTGCATCGTGTATTTCCTGTTTTTGCCGCCGCCGAGCAGGAGAAAGGATTTTGAATTGTCGCCCGCCTGCAAAACGAAATGGCTGGTGAAATGAATCAATTGATAGC
>JALZHR010000508.1 GCA_030860665.1 Acidobacteriota bacterium | reverse complement strand
AGCGCGCGCCGCACGACCACGTCGACGTCCATCAGGCGGTAACGCACGACGGAATGACCGAAGCTCAAAGGAATCAAAGCGAGCGGAAGCGTCGTCAAGGCGGTCGTCAAACTGTCGTCGGGCAGGTAAACGAATCTTTTGGCAATTTGAAACGACAGAACCGGCAAAACGGCGAGAATCGTTCCCCAGACCGCCCATTTCAAACGCTGGCGAACGAGCGCCTGGCGATTTTTGAAAAACCGCCACAGCAGAACGATTGAGCCGGCTGTGATACCGACGATGAATTGCGTCAGGAGAGAATAGTGAATCGCCTCGAAAATATCGAAAGCATTGACGAATCCAATCACCGCCGCTTTCGCATCGTCTCCGACAAAGGGAAGCTCGGTAAACAGCGAGAAAAACAAATTGGCGGCGCTGATGACCGCAGCCGGAACGTAGAGCGCGTAGGTTTTCCAGCGCGGCGTGTCGAAAATCTCGCTTCGCACCGGGTAACGCAGGCAGAAATGCAGAAAAAGCGGGACGAAAAAGGCGAAAGCCATATCATCGACCAAAGCGATTCCCAAATCGAAATCTCTGCCCAGCCCGACCGACCGGTAAACGTGAAAAACAAAAGCCGCCAGGCAAACGACCGCAAAATGCAGCACGAACGGCGCGTGCCCGCCCTGCTTGAACAAAACGAAAATGCCGACGCCGAGCCAGATTATTCCGACCAGCGTCAGAAAAACTATCGAAGCCGTCCAGCGCGGCACGCTGCCGATATGAACCAGGTCGGCAAAATAAAAACGGTCGGCAAACGAGTAGGAAGTGCGTTCGAGCCGATAAGTCAGATGCCCGTCGATGCCCGCCACCTCAAGATACTGCTGCACGTCGGACGCCTGCACGACTTCGTCAAAGCTCTGCCCGTCGAAACTGATTCCGATTAACCTGTCACCGACGAAAACTCCGGCGCGCGCGCCGGCATAATCCGGCATCACTCTTTCGGCGTAGACGCCGTCCGCTTTCTGAACCCAATCGATGCCGTCGGTCGGCGGCAGCCAGTGATTGGCTCTCTGCGACAAATTGAGTGCGCCGCCGACAACCAGTAAAACCGTCGCCAGCAGCCACATCAAACTCCAACTTGTCAGCACTTTGCCTGTCATCTTTTACGGGCAGACCTCGCCGCTCGTCTTTAACGCAAAACTCGTTCCAATAGCTTATCCGGCGCATACTGCCTAAGCGCCCGATAAACAAAGGCTTTCGCTTTAATAAACGATTAATAAAACTATAATTCTATTCAGTTTTTTGCTTTGCAATCCGAGAATTTGGAAAACGCCGAAAAAGAAACCGCAGATAGAAACAGATGGACGCAGATAAGAGTAAAGTTGAAACCTTAAATCTGAAGTCTCAAATTGCAGGCTTTGCTTATCAATCTGCGTTTATCCGCGTCTATCTGCGGTTAATAATTCTCAATTAAAATCTGACTGAAATTCCGCCGCGCAGCGTTCGGCGCTGCGAGCCGAGGCGCAGGCTGCCTTCCTCGCCGCTCGCGCCCGCTTGATTATCAAACAGATTTCTGGCGTCGAGCGTCGCTTCGGCGCGAATCGGAAGACCTAAATTCGGCAGCGACTGCGTGACCAGAACGCTCAGGCTCGGGTCGTAAATGGCGAGTCTTCCCTGAAACGGGTCAATCGCAAACACGGTCGCATCGGGCGAAAAGCGGAAAATCGTTTTAACTTTCGTGCCGGTGCTGCTCAAATCGGCGTTCAGCTGCCCGACAAAGGTCTGGAAAAAGTCGTTTTCAAAAACGTCCGCCGGGCTGGTCACCGCGTGCGGCGAGAGTTTCTGACCTTTTCCGAAGGCGTATCCGGCTGAGGCGCTCAGGATTCCGTTCAGACGGCGCGAATAAACAAAGCGCACGCCCTGCGTTTTGCCCTGCTGGCTGGCGACGAAAGTGTCTTCGGGCGACAATAAATTAAACGGCAGATTTACCAGTCCGACGCCGCGGCTGTTGACCGAATCGAAAAACGCGTTCGCTTCGACGGTTGACCTGTTGTCCAGGATTCGTTCCACGCCGAACTCAAAACGGCGGCTTTTATTCATCACCGCTTTACCGTCTTCGACGGCGACGACGGTCGGGGCAATCTGCTCGCGGAAAACAACCGAGCTGTCTTCCAGCTCGATAGCCTGCGCCCAGGTGCGCTCTTCGTTCTGTGTGGTGAAAGCGGTGCGGAAGCGGGTTCGGGCATCGACGTCGAATTGCAAGCCGAAACGCGGGCTGATTGAAAAATCGTCGCTCGCGCCGATGAAACGCGAATAATCGACGCCGAAAACCAGCACGACGCCCTCGCGCACTTTCCATTCGTCGAGCGCCTGAAAAGAAATTTGTCCGAG
>JALZHR010000486.1 GCA_030860665.1 Acidobacteriota bacterium | reverse complement strand
GTCAGAACGCTCTCGCTTTGATAAGCGCTCAGAACGTAATCCCTGCCGCCGAGCTTAAAATTGAGCGTGCCGACCTTGATATATTTGCGCGCCCTGCCCGAAGAAGTCGGCATCATAAAATATTTCTCGTCCGGCGTTTTGGTGAAAATCGCCTTGACGCGGAAAGCGGCGTCCACCGGGAAATAATTCAAGCCCTGAAATCCGGCGACCTCGGCGGGCGGCAGCGGCGATAGCTGCGGGTTGCGAAAATCCCTGTCGCGCCCTTCGCGGAAAATTTTAACGTCGTCCGTGCCGTAATAAGTCTGCGCCGGGGCGAAACCGGCGAGACAAAGCAAAAACGAAATTGTAAAAATAAAAGATTTCATCCGTTCGGAGCGAATTTCTAATTTAATACTTATTGCAGGATAAAGCTTTATAAATACATTTTAGTTGTAAGCGCGGCATCTTTCCAGCGCGAAACGCGTAATTCTCCTTTTATTTCGGCGGGTTCGGCGTAATTTGTACATATTTCATACGGTGCGCCGGAAGGCTCAATTCCCGCGCCGCCCGCGAATTGTTCGCCAGCCACGCGGCAGCCTGCGGATTCGCCGCCAGCTCGTCCGCCGCCGCAGCGTCCAGCCAGATCGCCGCGCCGCCCGCTTCCAGCGCCCGAATCTCGCTTTCAAATTCTTCCAGGGTCGTAAAATTTAACGGTTTCCAGCCGGTCGCCGGATTAAAATATTTAACCAGCCGGTTGTTAGTGTCGAGCAAATCGAACGCCGCCCTGTTCGGCACGTGAAAAACTATCGCTTTCTTTTCCGACCAGACCCGGTTTGCCTCGAAAGCCAGCGCGAGCGGCGTGTTTTCGCGCACTCTCGCGTTAGGATAAATGTAGAAAAGAAAATTATAAAGACAAAGCGCCGCGACCAGCGCCGCCAGCCGCCATCGCCGCTTTTTCGCGCCGCCGTCGTCACCGGAATTTTCAAACGGCGCGAGAACCAGTGCGATTAAGAGTATCACCGCCGGAAAATAAAAAAGCCTGTAAAACGTATTTTGCGGAATAAAGAAAAATAAAAAAAGCAGATAGGGAATTATCCACGCCAGAGCGAGCAGAAACAGCGGCTCGCGATAAATCTTCCGCTCCGCGACGGCTCGCCGCCAGATTTTGATTTCCTTCAGATTTTTCAGAAAAACGAAGGCGAAAAACAAAGCCGACGCGAAGAAAGCAATCAGCAAAACGACCGTCAAAGCGTTGCGGTCGAAAAGCCGCGAGCTGCCGTCGAAAAACATCTGCCGGTGACCGCGCAAGGTCAGCGTCAGACTGCGCCACGCGTTCCAGCTAATCTCCGAATCCGGCGCGAAAGACGTCGTCCACGCGATGAACGCTTTTACGTCGAACGCGCCCGCGACCAGGTAAAAGCTCAGGCAATACGTTCCGAAAGTTAGCAGGAACGCGGCGAGAGCGTATTGCAGAACGATTGATATTCGTCTTTTTCTCTCCGCCGAAACGGTCTGAAAAATCAATCCAAGCGCGGCGACCGGAAAAAACAGAACCGCCAGCTCGTGAAAAAACATCGCGAAAGAATGCGTTATCGCAATCAAAAACGGGCGCGGGCGTTTTCCCGGAAGCAGAAAATAAAAGCTGACGAGCAGAAAAAATACGCTGATTGGATAAACGTCCGCGTCAATCGAAAACCGCCACCAAGCCGCGCCGAAAGCGAAAAGCGCGGCGAGCCAAAAGCTCAAATACTCGCTCTGAAACGCCTGCCGCGCAATTTTAAAAAAAACGAGCGCCGACAAAGCGGAAAAAACAATCGTGACGAGCTGCAAAACGTAAATCGCGCGCGTCTCGAATCCGAGATTTTGCGCCGCGTGAAAAGCCAGGTAGCCGAGCACGTTGTAGAAAAGATGATTAGGGTGAAGAAGGTGCGCGCCGAAGCGTGGGCTGTCCTCGATGAACTGCGAGTAAATAAGCGCGTCCCAGTAAAAATCTCTGGTCGGCAGCGCCGCGTAAATTGCGAAGACGAGCAGCGGAAAAAGGAAAAGAGAGTATTTTCTTATATTATCTTTAGAAAATACTCTCTGAACGTTCATAGAAGAATTATGAGTTTCGAGTTTTGAATTTTGAATTGAAAGAAGCAAAACTCAAAATTCATAAGTCAAAACTCAAAACTTTTATTTGTGCTGCCCGGTTACTTCGGTAATCGTTCCGCCTTTTTCCTGCCCGCTGACTCGCTGCTGAATCGCGACGACGCTGTCCTTCGAGCGGTTCAGAAACGGCGCGGGATAAACGCCCATAAAGACCATCAGGAAAACGAGCGGCGCGATAAGCCCGATTTCGCGCGCGCTCAAATCGCGCAAGCCGCGATTTTGCGGATTCGTGATTTTGCCGAAGAAAACGCGCTGAACCATCCACAAAAGATAGACCGCCGCGAAAATCACGCCCGTTCCGGCGAACATCGTCGCGATGTAATTCCAGTTCGTGTTGCCGACGGCGCTCAGCGCGTGCGAGTTCCACATTCCAATCATAATCAGAAATTCGCCGACAAAGCCGTTCAGAAAAGGCAAGCCGATGGACGACATCGTAGTTATCACGAAAATCGTCGTGTAAAGCGGCATCACGTTTGCCAAGCCGCCGAAATCCTTGATTTGCCGCGTGTGGCGGCGCTCGTATATAAATCCGACCAGCAGAAACAGCGCGCCGGTCGAAACGCCGTGATTCAGCATCTGATACAGCGCGCCCTGCATCCCGATTTCCGTAAACGAAAACATTCCCAGAATGACGAAGCCCATATGCGAGACGGACGAATAGGCGACGAGCCGCTTGATGTCGGGCTGAACCATCGCCACCAGCGCGCCGTAAATAATTCCGATAACCGCCAGGAGGATGAAAATCCAGGCGAATTCGCGCGACGCTTCGGGAAACAAAACGAAATTAAATCGCATCAACCCGTAAGTTCCCATTTTCAGCAGCACGGCGGCTAAGATTACCGAACCGGCGGTCGGCGCGTCCGTGTGCGCGTCCGGCAGCCACGTGTGCAGCGGGAAAAGCGGAACTTTGATGGAAAAGGCGATGGCGAAAGCCCAGAATAGAATCGCGCCCACGTTGATGCCCAGAGCCGTCGTGCCGAGAGCCAGATTTCCCGTCCGAAGCGAATTGGTGAGCGTCACGAAATCAAACGTTCCCGCGCCCGTCTGCTCGGCGTGAATGTAGTAAAGCCCGATGATGGCGACCAGCATCAGAAGGCTGCCGAGCATCGTGTAGACGAAAAACTTGACCGCCGAATAAACGCGGTTTTCGCCGCCCCAGATGCCGATGAGAAAGAACATCGGAATCAGCGAAGCCTCAAAGAAAAGATAGAAAACCAGCAAATCCAGCGAGACGAAAACGCCGATCATCGCGCTTTCGAGCAGCAGCAGAAAAATATAAAAAGCCGCCGCGCGTTTTTCGACCGCGCGCCAGGTCGAGATGACGGCAATCGGCATTATAAACGTCGTCAGAATCACCAGCCACAGGCTCAGCCCGTCGACGCCGACGTGATAATTCGTGTTTATCGCCCGAATCCACGGCACGCTTTTCTCGAAGAAAAAACCGCTCGCCGAGCCTGCGCCGCCGCCGCCGGTCAGCAAAACGAGCGAGACGGCGAAATTGACCAGCGTAAAGCCGAGCGCCAGCCATTTCAGATGACCTTCCTGCTTCCAGAACATATTGTGCGCCAGCGCCAGCGCCGCGCCGACGGTCGGCAGCAGAATAAGAATCGTTAAAAGATTTTCAGTGATAAAATCCATAATTATTAAAATCGGCGTTCGCCGAAACTGTGTTCGATTATTTTATAGACCGAAACAGTTTCCCGTTCTTATCGGTCACCCGCCCGCCAAAGAAAGTTTTATCAGGCGTTTGCTCATAATCGCTATCCCAGCAGCCTGATTCCGTAATAGATAAAGTAGCCGAAGATGACCAGCGCGCCGAGCAGGATAAACGCCGCGTAGCTGCGGACGAAGCCGACCTGAATCCGGCGAACGACGCCGCTGAACGCCGAGACGAAATGCCCCGCGCCGTTGACGATGCCGTCGATAAAGCCCAAATCGAAGCCTCGCCACAAGCCCTCGCGCGAAAGCCGCGTCAGCGGGTCGACGATGTAGCCGTTGTAAAATTCATCGACATACCATTTGCGTTCGAGCAGGCGCGGCATCTGCCGGAGCGGATCGTTTCTGAACATCAGCCAGCCGATAAGGATTCCGCCGATAGCCAGCAGCACCGAAACGCCCGCCAGCGTTCTTTCCGCCGCGATTTCTTCCGGCGAATGCGGGTGCTCGTTCTGCTCGCCGCCGTGCTTTCCGGTCGTGGATTCTTCCGACTTGGAAGAAGACGACGCGTAGAAATGTTTGACTTCGCTCTTCGGCTGAACCGCGGCGGGCGAATGCGAATCGGTCTTGCCGACTTTTGCAATCACGGGTGCGAGCGTGTGTTCAAAAACGTTCACGTCGCCCGCGCCGACCATCGAGCTCATCGCGTAGGGAACGCCGAGCAGACCGCCGAAAGTCGAAAGCACCGCCAGCACCGCCAGCGGAACCCACATCATCCACGGCGATTCGTGCGGCTTGAAGTTTTCGTCGACGTGATGATGATGTTCCTCGTCGTCGTCATCGTCCTCGTGCGACATATCGTGCGCTTCGTCGTGCGCGCGGTGCGCCTCGGCGTGAGCGTCGCCGTGCGTCGTTCCGTCGTCGTGAGCGTCGCCGTGCGCGAAAGCGTTTTCTTCGGCGTGCGCCGCATCGTGCGGATGGTCGCCGTCCGGCAGAGCGAGCGTGAAACGCTCCTCGCCGAAAAACGTCATCCACATCATTCGCGTCATATAAACGGCGGTCAGAACCGCCGTCAGCAAGCCGATAATCCACAGAATATGGTTGACGTGAATTCCGGCAAGCGTCGCGTTATGCGCGGCGTTGGTCGCCGCAAAAGTTTTATATAAAATTTCGTCTTTCGAGAAAAATCCAGCCCAAATCGGAATTCCGCAAATCGCCAGCCAGCCCGCCGCCATCGTGAAAAACGTAATCGGCATATATTTGCGGAGATTTCCCATTCGCCGCATATCCTGCTCGTGGTGCATTCCGTGAATGACCGAACCCGAACCGAGAAACAAGAGCGCCTTGAAAAACGCGTGCGTCATCACGTGGAAAATCGCCGCGATAAACGCGCCGACGCCGCAGGCTAAAAACATATAACCGAGCTGCGAGACGGTCGAATAAGCGAGAACCTTTTTGATGTCGTTCTGCGCCAAGCCGATTGTCGCGGCGAAAATCGCCGTCGCCGCGCCGACCACCGCGATGATGAACATGGCCGTGGGCGCGTGCGTGTAGATGGCGTTGCAGCGCACGACCATGTAGACGCCCGCCGTGACCATCGTCGCCGCGTGAATCAGAGCCGAAACGGGCGTCGGACCAGCCATCGCGTCCGGCAGCCACGTGTAGAGCGGAATCTGCGCCGATTTTCCGCACGCGCCGATAAACAGCAGAACCGCAATCGAAGTGATGCCGCCAGCGACAATCGCGCCCCACGTGAACGGGTCGGCGGGCATCGCCGCGATTAAATTCAAAGCGCTCGGCACTTCCGCGCCGCCGACCGTCTTGTCGTAAAACGAAATCGAGCCGGTCAGAGTGAAAATCAGAAACACGCCTATCAGCACGCCCCAATCGCCGATGCGGTTCATCACGAAAGCTTTTTTCGCCGCCCGCCGCGCCTCGTCGCGCTTGATGTAATAGCCGATAAGCAGGTAAGAGCAGAGACCGACGCCTTCCCAGCCGACGAACATCAGCAGAAAATTATCCGCCAGAATGAGCGTCAGCATCGAGAACATAAACAAATTCAAGTATGCGAAAAAGCGATAAAAGCCTTTATCGCCGTGCATATAGCCGGTGGCGAAAATGTGAATCAGCAAGCCGACGAACGTGATGAAACAGGCGTAAATTCCCGACAGCCTGTCCATCCCGAGACCGAAATCGGCGCGAAAGCCGCCGACCTGAATCCACGTCCAGAGATGGTCGAGAACCGGACGCTCGGCGTGCAGCGCGCCGCCGTGGTCGAAAAACGCGATGATAAACGCCACGACGCACGAAACGCCGACCGCCGTGCAGGCGATTGTTCCGCTTAAGAATTCGTTTCTGATTTTCAGCCAGCCGCCGAGAATCCAGTTCAGAACCGCGCCGGCGAGCGGAGCGAAAATTATTAGACTTAAAAAGTTGTTTTCAGTCATCGATTAATAACCAGCTTACTTAATTTGTTGCTTTAAATATCTCTAACTTATCTGCAATGCCGGGAAACAGGGATTTTATGCTTTGCTTGTTATCCACTCTGACAAATTTCCAGTTGCTGCCGCCGTCCGCCGATATACCGATTAAATTCGCGTCTACGGTGACTATGCCTTCCGGAGTTTTTACGCGCGCCCTGGTCGGCAGAACCGCAAAAATCTGTTTCTCGGCTTCGATAATCTGCGACGGTTTTTCGACCGAATATGTAACTACCGACACTCCGGCGGATTCCAGTTCCTTAGTAATCTGCTTCAGCATCCCGATAAATTTTTCTTTGCCGCCCGTTCTTTCAATGACTTTCGGGTGCATATATCCGACAAATTTAGCGAAATCGTTTTTAGCGGCGGCTTTCACCATCTCGTCAGCCTGTTTCGCCAGCGACGGATATTTAGCGCCTAAATCCTGCTGCTGTGAAGACGGCGATGTTTTAATGTCCGCCTTTTGCGCCAAAGTTGTCTGGCAAAAAATCAGCAGACCGAAAAATGATGTTATAAAAATTGCTCTTAACATTCGCTTATCTCAAACCCGCCCGATAAAAAGCGCAAAAATTAACAGACTCAGAAAGTATTCTCAGTTGGTTTCTCCGGTCAAATCCAGCATCATTTCGACCATTGTCGTTTTAAAACCGCTGCGCCCGAAAAATTCTCGGGCAAATTCGTTTTTCGCCGCCACCGAAAGCATCAGTTTGTCCGCGCCGAATTCTTCCCGGGCGACTTCGATTGATTTTTCAATCAGAAGCTTTCCGGCGCTGTGCCCGCGCGCCGCTTCGTCGATGTAAATGTCGTGCAGCCAGGCGGCGTTTTCGAGCATTTCGGCGTAATTTCTCGCCTCGTATTGAACGTATGCGAAGCCGACGATTTTTCCTTCAAGCTCGGCGACCAGAACCGCCGCATCTTCCGTCTTTGTCTGACTGCCGTAAAACCATTCCGCCTGCTGCCCGTCGTAAAGCCGCGCGAACCTTCGCCGGTTGTAATTCTGATGCTGGACGACCAGCTTTACCGCAAGCTCGCCAATGCGTCGCGCATCATCGGGAACGGCGCGGCGAACTGTTACAGCGGCGGCGGCGGCAGACATAAAACTTTAGTTTTTCAAAATGCTCGCGTCGTCAACGTCAACCGAAACGCGATTGCGGAAAAACGCGATGATGATGCCAAGCCCGACCGCCGCTTCCGCCGCCGCCACCGACATCACCATAAAAACGAAAAGCTGCCCGGTCACGTCGCCGTAGAAGCGCGAAAAGGGGC